>NZ_JBMERP010000003.1:0-144198 GCF_049310925.1 Virgibacillus sp. DJP39
GGAACGACTAAAAAAGAAAATATTGTGGCAACAAGAGGTTAGAAAAGTGATGGGTTATTAATCGTTTTTATAAAGGTGGTGGACCTAAATATCCACCACCACATTTGACAGAGAACCGATCTTTCTTACTGCATAAGTGCAACTAAGTGGTCATTAATACTTGGCGATAAGCAAAGTTTTCTAACGATGATTAATATTGCAATCTAAGGGAAAAACAAACATGAAGTAGGTATACATAATGGTAAATCACTGAAAAAAAGGAGGACTTTTTTAAGATGAACAAAAAAACGCTGAAGGATTTAGATTTAAAAGGCAAAAAAGTGTTTTGTCGTGTTGATTTTAACGTACCAATGTCAAATGGTGAAGTTGGCGATGACACACGAATTAAAGCTGCACTTCCAACAATAGAATATTTGACTGAACAAGGTGCAATTGTTATTTTAGCGAGTCATCTTGGACGACCTAAAGGCGAAGTAGTTGAAGAGTTGAGACTTGACCCAATTGCTAAGCGGCTGAGTGATTTAACTGGAAAAGAAGTAACAAAAACCGATACATTGTATGGTAAAGAGGTAAATGAAGCGTTGTCACGTTTAAGTGATGGTGACATTTTACTAATTGAGAATGTACGTTTTGATCCAGGTGAGGAAAAAAACGATGAGCAACTTGCCCAAAACTTTGCTGACATGGCTGATTTTTATGTTAATGACGCATTTGGTGCTGCTCATCGTGCACATGCATCAACAACAGGCGTTGCAAAAAAACTGCCTTCTGCGGCCGGCCTTTTGATGGAAAAGGAAATTGACGTGCTTGGTAAGGCTTTAGAAAACCCTGAACGTCCGTTTACTGCAATAATTGGCGGAGCAAAGGTGAAAGATAAAATTGGTGTTATCGACCATCTGCTGGATAAAGTGGACAACCTCATTATTGGTGGTGGACTTGCATATACTTTTATCAAGGCACAGGGACATGAAATCGGTAAGTCACTTGTAGAAGAAGATAAAATCGATGTAGCAAAAGAATTTATGGAAAAAGCAAAGGCAAATGGAGTTAATTTTCTAATACCTTCTGATGTAGTAGTTGCTGATGATTTTTCAAAAGATGCCAACACCAAAATAGTTGCTATTGATAATATTCCAGCTGATTGGGAAGGGTTGGACATCGGTCCAAAGACACGTGAAATATTCAGCGATATTATTGCGGATTCTAAGCTTGTTATTTGGAACGGACCGATGGGCGTTTTTGAATTAAACCCATTCGCAGGTGGTACTCAAGCAGTTGCTGAAGCTTTAGCCGAGACAAACGGTTATACTGTTATTGGCGGTGGCGATTCAGCTGCAGCCGTAGAAAAGTTTGGTTTCGCTGACCAAATGGATCATATATCTACTGGCGGTGGAGCATCATTGGAATTTATGGAAGGTAAGGAACTTCCAGGTCTAAAAGCATTAGATGATAAATAAATTAAACGAGGTGAGACGATGCGCAATAAGGTAATTGCAGGAAACTGGAAAATGAATAAAGTATTAGCTGAAGCGGAAGAATTCGTACAAGAGGTTATAAAAAAGGACCCAGCAGATCAAAATGTTGAGGCAATTGTCTGTGCACCTTTCCCATTTCTAGCGACATTGGTACAACAAACTAGAAATTCAACTGTTAAAATTGCTGCCCAAAACATGCATTTTGCCGAAAATGGAGCATATACAGGTGAAGTTAGTCCTGTGATGCTAAAAGATTTAGGCGTGACGCATGTAGTTATCGGTCATTCGGAACGCAGAGAGCATTTTGCTGAAACAGACGAAACAGTGAATAAAAAGGTAAATGCGGCATTTGAACATGCACTAACTCCAATCATGTGTGTTGGTGAAACACTTGAGCAGCGAGAATCAAACGAAACAATGAACCATATAGAAGAACAGGTTAGTGCTGGATTGAAAGGTTTAACAGAAGATCAAGTTGCAAAAACGATTGTCGCTTACGAGCCTATTTGGGCAATTGGAACTGGTAAAACAGCTTCAAGCAGCGATGCTAATGAAGTTTGCAAGCATATCCGTAATGTGATTGAAAAAGTGACATCTGAAGAAACAGCTAACCAGGTAGTCATTCAATATGGTGGAAGTGTTAAACCAGCAAATGTTGATGAATTGTTAGCACAGTCAGATATTGATGGTGCACTTGTTGGCGGTGCAAGTCTTGAGGCTGATTCATTTATCCAGCTTGTGGAGGCAGGTAAAAAATGACGAATAAAAACTTAGCTGCATTAATAATTCTTGATGGTTTTGGTCTTCGTGATACGGAGATGGGAAATGCAGTTAAACAAGCAAACACACCTAATTTTGATCGGTACTGGAGTAAGTATCCACATAATCAATTGCAGGCGAGTGGTAAGGCAGTTGGCCTCCCGGATGGTCAAATGGGTAATTCAGAAGTAGGACATTTAAATATTGGTGCTGGAAGAGTAGTTTATCAAAGTTTAACAAGAGTTAACCTTTCCATAGAGGAAGGCGATTTCTTTGAAAAAGATGCTTTTATTGGTGCTATCAAAAATGCTAAGGAAAAGAATAAGGCATTACACATATTTGGTTTATTGTCAGACGGTGGTGTTCACAGTCACATAAACCATATGTTTGCCCTGTTAAAACTGGCGAAAGATAATGGTTTAAAGGATGTATATGTTCATGCGTTTTTGGATGGACGAGATGTTGGCCCACAAACTGCTATGGCGTACATTAAACAGGCTGAAGATAAAATGATAGAATATGGAGTAGGGCAGATTGCAACAATATCTGGTCGCTACTATTCCATGGATAGAGATAAGCGATGGGACCGTGTGAAAAAAGCTTATGATGCAATGGTTCATGGTGAAGGTCCAAAGTATCAGGATACCAATTCACTGGTTGAGGACTCGTACAAAAATGGTATTCATGATGAATTTGTAATTCCATCCGTATTGACAGATGAGAATGGCGAGCCAAGAGGCACTGTTGAGGATGAGGATTCTATTATCTTCTATAACTTCAGACCAGATCGCGCAATTCAAATTTCCCGTGCTTTTTCGGATGATGATTTCCGTGATTTTGAGCGTGGTGAAAAGGTACCAAAGAATTTACATTTCGTAATGCTCACGAACTTTAGTGAATCAGTAGATGGTTATGTAGCCTATACTCCTGTTAATTTAGACAATACAGTAGGTGAAGTTTTGGCACAACAAAATATGAAGCAGCTTCGAATTGCTGAAACAGAAAAGTTTCCGCACGTCACGTTTTTCATGAGTGGTGGTCGGGAAAAAGAATTTCCTGGTGAAAAAAGAATCCTAATTGATTCGCCAAAGGTTGCCACATATGATCTGAAGCCAGAGATGAGCGCCTATGAAGTTACAGACGCGCTGTTACATGAATTGGATTCAGATACACCAAATGCGATTATCTTAAACTTTGCCAATCCAGATATGGTTGGTCATTCTGGTATGCTCGAGCCAACAATTCAAGCCATTGAAGCAGTTGATGAATGTCTTGGTAAAATAGTTGATAAAGTAGTAGAATTAGGTGGAAGTGCAATTATTACAGCAGATCATGGTAACTCTGATGAAGTAACTACACCTGAAGGTACACCAATGACAGCACACACAACAAACCCAGTTCCTGTCATTGTTACACGAGAAAACGCAACACTACGTGATGGTGGAATTTTAGCAGATTTATCTCCAACATTACTGGATCTATTAGACATTGATTTGCCAGATGAAATGACTGGCACATCATTGATTTATAAAAAATAAAAGATAAGGGAGCGATTCACATGCCATACATTACAGACGTTTATGCACGAGAGGTATTAGATTCACGCGGAAATCCAACAGTAGAAGTAGAAGTATTTACAGAATCAGGTGCATTTGGTGCTGCATTGGTACCAAGTGGTGCATCAACTGGCGAATATGAAGCAGTTGAACTACGTGATGGCGACAAAGATCGTTACCTGGGTAAAGGCGTACTTAAAGCAGTAGAGAACGTAAATGAGCTGATTGGTCCAGAACTTGTAGGATTAGATGTAACGCGCCAAAATATAATTGATGAGATTATGATTGAACTCGATGGTACAGAAAATAAAGGGAAGCTCGGTGCTAATGCAATTCTAGGCGTATCAATGGCAGTAGCACACGCAGCATCCAGTTTCTTAGAAATTCCGTTATACAACTACTTGGGTGGCTTTAATGCAAAAACACTTCCAACACCAATGATGAATATTTTAAATGGTGGAGAGCATGCAGACAACAATGTCGATATCCAGGAATTTATGGTAATGCCTGTAGCTGCTACATCATTTAAAGAAGCTGTTCGTACTGGAGCAGAAATTTTCCATGCATTGAAAAAGGTATTAAAAGATAAAGGCTACAACACTAGCGTAGGAGATGAAGGTGGATTCGCACCTAACTTGAAGTCAAATGAAGAAGCGCTGCAAACGATTGTAGAAGCAATAGAAGCTGCAGGATATAAGCCTGGAGAAGAAATTAAACTCGCAATGGACGTAGCTGCATCTGAAATTTATGAGGATGGCAAGTACAACCTTAAAGGTGAAGGTGTCGTTCGTACATCGAAAGAAATGGTTGATTGGTATGAAGAAATGGTTAATAAATATCCAATTATTTCAATTGAAGATGGGCTAGACGAAAATGACTGGGACGGCTTTAAGATGTTAACCGATCGAATTGGCGACCGTGTACAATTAGTTGGAGATGACCTTTTCGTTACAAACACGAAGAAGCTTGCACAAGGAATTGAGCAAGGTATTGGAAACTCTATTTTAGTTAAGGTGAACCAAATCGGTACATTAACCGAAACATTTGATGCAATTGAAATGGCTAAGCGTGCAGGTTACACTGCAGTAATCTCACACCGTTCAGGTGAAACAGAAGATGCAACAATTGCAGATATCGCAGTAGCAACTAACGCAGGTCAAATTAAGACTGGTGCACCATCACGTACAGACCGTGTAGCTAAGTACAACCAGCTGCTACGTATTGAAGATGAGCTTTCAGGACTTGGTGTCTACGCAGGAATGAACGCTTTTTATAACTTGAAAAAATAATTATAGGTAGTAGAAGAGGAGCAATTCAATTTTGAATTGCTCCTTTTTTGTGTTGGCTTTTTAAACATTTTATTGATGTGCTAAAATATCTATATAGTTTGGAAATAAGCAACATATATATCAAAGTCTTTTGTGAAGATTTTTTCATAAGTTTGTTGCTGTTCTATCTTCACAGTTGATACAAACTGCGACATAGTGAAAATTCTCTTGACGCCACCGTTCCGGCAGAATACTTCGCTTTCCACGGGCGCGGCCTCAGTCTCCTCAGAAGCAAAGAACGCTTCTTCCGGGGTCTTCGGACTCGCGCTGTTCCCGTAGTCTACGTATTCTGCCATCACTATGAAAAATGCGCATGACCCCTATGTTTGACTGGGAGTCCTTTACCCTTGAGAAAGAATCTATCTAAGCTGCGGAAAAATGCGAGACTCCAGTGGGAAAGGAACAGTCTGAAGACCCCGCAGCGAGCGGTTTTTGCTCCGAGGAGGCTGAAGCGTTCCCCACGGAAAGCGAGTGTTTTTCAGCAGCGCTGGATCAGCACCAATCTAATAAATGGTGGTAGAAAATCAATCCAGCTGTTACGTCGCAGTTTACAGATATTTGTGTTAAAACATATAAAACCACCTTGTAAAATCTTTGTACTAGGATAAATTAAAATAATGGAGTATTGGGGTTGCTGGGAATCAACCTTCCTTTGAAACTATCTACCATTATTTCTATATTATCGACCGTGGTTAAAATAAATCTACCGTAATACAATAAAAATCTACCTTTAACAGGATAAACATTCTATAAATGAGGTGACCACACTGGATATATTATAGGCAATAAAAGAAAGAAGATCTATACATAGTTTTAAAAATGAAGAAGTGCCATTGAATAAACTGAAAGAAATTTTTACATATGGTTCATATGCGCAAACGCACTATATGAAAGAGCCCTGGGAAATTAAGCTTTATCAGGAGCAGGGGAAAATGGAATTAATTAAACATATTATTGAAAGCTATCAGCGGATAGGTATGTTGAAAACTGACAAGGAAGCAAAGACGATAAAAATGATAGATTCCATGAAAGATTTTTTAATGCGTATTCCACATCATGCCTTAATTTATCACGAAATAGAATCTGATCCAGTCCGCGCTGAAGAGGAAAGTGCAGCAGTTTCTGCGTTTATTCAAAATGTCCAGCTAGCAGGATGGGAATTTGGTGTTGGTACGCTTTGGACGATAACACCATTCATGCACGATCAGGGATTTATAAGGGCAATAGGATTAGATGAAAGTAAGTATAAAATAGCTGCAGTATTGCAGATGGGTTATCCGAAGAGAATACCACGGGATAGAGGCCGGACCTCTATTGAACAGAAAATAGAAGTAATAAGAGGGAAGTAAACTAAAAAGTCAAGGCAGGTTTAATAATTGTTTAAAATGAGGTATACTATAGTTAGAAAGTAATATAATAATAAAGACTGAATGGTGCTAGTTACACCATTCAGCCTAAGTGCAGTAACCCTTCAAAGGGGCAGCTCACATATTTAAGGTAAATCACTAAATAATCACCCTAAACAGCTTGCATGGCAATAGGGTGGTTATTTTTTTTGATTTGACAGAATAGCAACAACCAGACTTCCAAAGGAAACCATTAGAAAAATCGTTTCAAATACTGTCATATCTTATCACCCCCTTTCGAAAAAAGGGAGTGAGCCACCACCCATGAAAGCCATCATACACTTATCCTGAGTATATCAAACTGTTTAAAAAAAAGCTTGCTATTATTTTCAGTAGAAGCGCAGAAATGTTTTAACGAAATAACGCGGCGAGGGAATATCCCTCCACCGCGTTATTTTGTTTACTGCTCTGTTTTTTCTTTTACAAACGCTACTACTTCATCTGCAGTTCCCATAGATAGTAGTGTGTCTTTATAGGACGCCATATCTGCCTTAGATAGCTGACGTAGCTGTGTTCTTGCTGGTAAAATGGATGTTGCACTCATACTGAATTCATCTAGTCCTAGTCCAAGTAAGATTGGAATTGCTATTGAATCGCCGGCCATCTCACCACACATACCAGTCCATTTTCCTTCACTGTGAGCAGCTTCAATTACGTTGTTTACCAAGTTCAATATTGCAGGATGATATGGTTGATACAGATACGAGACCTGCTCGTTCATCCGGTCTGCTGCCATTGTATATTGAATCAAATCGTTTGTTCCAATACTGAAAAAGTCAACTTCCTTGGCAAATTGTTTAGCCGTAACTGCAGTTGAGGGAATTTCAACCATGATCCCTACTTCAATGTCGTCTGAAACGTCAACATCTTCATTTAATAAATTATCCTTCTCATCCAGTAAAATAGCTTTTGCTTGTCTGAATTCTTCAAGCGTTGCAATCATAGGAAACATGATTTTCAAATTCCCGTGTACACTTGCACGAAGTAATGCTCTTAGCTGTGTACGGAAAATTGGTTCATTCTCCAGGCAGAATCTGATTGCACGGAATCCCAAGAATGGGTTCATTTCTTTCGGAAGGTCAAGGTAGCTGAGTTCCTTATCCCCACCTATATCCAATGTACGAACAACTACAGGCTTGTCTCCCATTTTTTCAAGGACGGATTTATATGCATCGTATTGTTCATCCTCTGTAGGAAGCTGATTTTTGCCCATATACAAAAACTCTGTACGGTAAAGTCCGACACCTTCGCCACCATTATTTAACACACCCTCTACATCTTCAGGGGTGCCAATATTAGCAGCTAATTCGACATGGCTACCATCAGAAGTCACAGAAGCCTCATCTTTTAACTTTGCCCATTCGTCTTTTTGTTCTTCGTATGCAGCCTGCTTTTCTTTGTAGGAATTTATTTCGTTATCAGTTGGATTTACCAATACTATGCCATTCATCCCATCAACAATAATGACATCATTTTGCTCAATGATCTTTGTACTTTCCTTTGTACCCACTACTGCAGGAATCTCCAGTGATCTAGCCATAATAGCAGAGTGAGAAGTCCGTCCACCAATATCGGTTGCAAAGCCTTTCACAAACTCACGATTAAGTTGTGCTGTATCTGACGGTGTTAAATCCTTGGCGATGACGATTACTTCCTCATCAATTAACGCAGGATCTGGAAAAGTTGCACCAAGCAGGTGAGCCATTACGCGTTTTGTTACATCATGTATATCTGCAGCGCGTTCGCGCATATATTCATTATCCATATTTTTAAACATGTCAATAAACATATCGGCTGTTTCCTTTAACGCAGCTTCAGCCATTTCATTTTCCGTCATAATTTTATCTTTAATTGGCTTGATTAATTCTGGATCACTTAACACAAGGAGATGTGCAGAGAAAATCTCCGCATGTTCGTCACCTATTTCTTTTTTTGCATGTTCCCTGATTTTTTCCAACTCGTCTTTTGATTTTGCTAATGCAGCTTCAAGACGATCTATTTCATCATTCGGATTGTCTATTTTCTTTTTTTCAAAAGTTAAATCTGGTTCTACTAGTTGATATGCCTTTGCAATTGCTATTCCGCTTGAAGCAGCTATCCCATTTATTTGTTTCATGACGTTGTCCAACCCTTCAAAATAAAGTTCATAACTTCTTTCATTTACTCATAAAACCCTTGTCTTTTCAAGGAATCAAGCATGTTTTAATCTGGAAAAAGCATGTGTAAACGCTTACTGTCGTTGAACGTTATCATTTTTAGTTCATTTGGTCTTCTAGCCATTGGTATAACAAATTAAATACCTCTTCTTTGTTTAACTCATTCAAAATTTCATGGCGGTCATCTTGGAAAAACATGGTTTTAATAGTTTCAATGCCAGCCTTTTCATATAAGTTTGCAGCTTGCCATACACCTTTCGTATAGTCCCCCACAGGATCTGCTTCCCCACTAACAAACAGCATTGGAAGATCCTTGCGTATAGCCTCATTATGCTGCTTGTCCTGGATGGTCCTGATGCCTTCTAAAAGGTCATAAAAGAATCGTGCTTTCGGAACGAATCCACAGTACGGATCTTTAATGTATTCCTGTACTACTTCTTGGTCGCGTGTTAACCAATCGTATGGTGTATGTTTATTTTCGACACGTTTATTGTATGCTCCAAACGTTAGTGCGTTCATAAGCTTTGATTCTTCTTCAGGAGGTAACCTGGATGCAAGTTGTTTACCAACCATAGATTGTGCTTTTGGAAAATAACCTGTTCCGGAAAGGATAACACCGTCTATATCCTGACTATAACGCTGTACGTATGCACGTGCCAGAAAAGAACCCATACTGTGACCTAGGATAAATAATGGTATATCCGGATATTCTTTTTTAATTTCCAAGGTTACTTCATAAAGGTCATTAGTCACTTTTTCAAATCCATTATCCTCTGCAAAATATCCTAGCGAACCTTGTTTATTTCCAGTCTTTCCATGGCCTCTATGATCATTTCCGAAAACAACTATATTTTTTTCAACCAAAAACTCACTGAATAAATCATACCGGTTAATATGCTCAGCCATCCCATGTGCCAATTGAACAATCGCTTTAGGCTTCTGATCTGGTTTAAACCATTTTTTTACATAAATTTCTGTATCGTCGTACATTGACAACCAAAATTCTTTTTCCATTATTCACTCATCCTTTTCTTTAAGTTGTTATCTCCATGATAAGATGAAATCATTGTTTAGTCCAAATATAGTAGTTTTTTACAAAATAAACTTGCTAAACAAACAAAATTTATGCTAAAGTACAAGTAGGTATTCGTACGTTTGATTATGGAGGTGTAGTACTGATATGGCTAATTTAGTAAATATAATATTGGTAATAGATGCAATTATTATGATTGTTTTAGTGGTATTACAGTCAGGTAAAAGTGAAGGATTATCTGGAGCGATTTCAGGTGGAGCGGAACAATTATTTGGTAAACAAAAAGCAAGAGGTGTTGATTTAATCCTACACCGTGGTACCGTGATAACTGGTACATTATTTATCGGTTTGGCTTTCGTAAGTGCATACATTTTACAATAGAAATTGATAATCCCTTATCACATTTGGAGTGATAAGGGATTATTTATGTTTACTTTAATAAATAATTCGTAGTTTAATGTTTTTCGTACATAGTAAAGGGTAATAATAACTAGTAGGTTTAAAAGGAGAATAATGGTATGAAAATAAAAGAACCAAAAGCATTTACATTTAAGTCCGGTGAACGTGCGGCCCTACTTTTACATGGATTCACAGGACATACGGCCGATGTTCGTATGCTTGGCAGATACCTGGAAAACCAAGGCTATACATGTCACGCACCAATTTACAGAGGACATGGTAAACCACCAGAGGAGCTTATCGAAGCAACACCGGAACAGTGGTGGCAAGACGTTAAAGATGCTTATAATCACTTAAAGGACTTGGGGCATGAAGAGATTGCTGTTGTGGGACTGTCTCTTGGTGGGGTTTTGGGATTAAAATTAGCATATTCTGAGAAAGTTAAGGGTGTAATCCCTATGTGTGCACCAATGTTCTTTGATAATGAAACGGAATTAACAAAAGGTTTTCAAACGTTTGCAAAAGAATATAAAGAGCTTGAGGGAAAGAACCATGATACAATAGAGGAAGAAGTTGCCAATTTACTAGATGAATCTGATTCTATGTTTGACCAATTGGGTAATCTTATTAATGATGTAAAAAGCAACGTCGACACTATTTATACACCAGCGTTTATTGTACAAGCTAAAAAAGATCAAATGATCAATACCAGCAGTGCCACATATATTTACAAAAATATTGAATCCGATGTGAAGGATATTAAATGGTATGAAGAATCTGGCCATGTCATTACATTAGATAAGGAAAAAGAGCAGCTGCACGAGGATATATATAATTTTTTAGAGAGTCTGGATTGGGAAAAATAGTATGATAAATTGGTAAATCAGGGTAACAATAGAAGGGAAAGAAGGTGAACAAAATGGAAGGTATTATAACAGAACAATTACAAGAATATTTTAAAGAAAATAATACAAAACCCTTGTCGGTGGATGAATTGAAAGAAGCTTTAAGCATTACTGACGCAGAGGATTATAAAAGCTTAGTTAAAGGCTTAAATGAATTAGAAGAAAACGGTTCACTTGTTCGCACCAGGAAAAACAGATTCGGCTTACCTGAAAAAATGAACTTAGTAAAAGGCAGGATCCAAATGCATGCGAAAGGTTTTGCTTTTTTAATTCCAGAAGATGATGCGCAGACGGATGTGTACATTCATCATTCAGATCTTGCTTCAGCAATGAATAATGACACGGTCCTCGTTCGATTAGAAAAAAAGGACGATGCAGGTAACCGACCTGAGGGTACCGTTATTCGTATACTCGAACGTGCTGTGCATCAGGTTGTCGGTACGTTTGAGGATAATAGGTCCTTTGGTTTTGTAATTGCTGATGATAAGCGTATTCCAAATGATATCTTTGTTCCTAAAAGCATGACTATGGGAGCAGTAAGTGGTCACAAGGTAATCGCGACAATTACGAAATATCCTGAAGGAAGAAAAAGTGCTGAAGGGGAAATCACTCAGATACTTGGTCATAAAAGTGATCCGGGAATTGATATCATATCAATTATTTACAAGCACGGAATTACAATAGATTTTCCTGATGAAGTCCTTGAGCAGGCCGGTAATGCGCCGGAAACAATTAATGAAGATGAAATTAAAAACCGTAAAGACCTGCGTGATCAGGTAACCGTTACAATCGATGGAGCAGATGCAAAGGATCTAGATGATGCTGTATCGGTCACAAAGTTAGAAAACGGTAATTACAAGCTCGGTGTGTATATTGCTGATGTCAGCTATTATATGGGTGAAAATTCACCAATGGATAAAGAAGCATTTGAGCGCGGGACAAGCGTATACTTAGTTGATCGTGTTATTCCGATGATTCCACACCGTTTGTCAAATGGGATTTGTTCCTTAAATCCACAGGTTGATCGGTTGACACTTGGTTGTGATATGGAAATTAACGAAAATGGCGAGATTGTTAATCACTCGATCTTTCAGAGTGTAATTAAAACCAATGAACGTATGACATATACCGATGTAAATAAAATTTTAGTTGATAAAGACGAGGAAGTTCGAGATCGCTACGATGCACTTGTTCCTATGTTTGAGTCAATGGAAAAACTAGCGTCGATTCTTAGAAGCAAGCGTGCTAAGCGAGGGGCAATTGATTTTGATTTTAAAGAAGCAAAAGTAATTGTGGACGACGCTGGAAAAGCGGTTGACGTTGTTATACGTGAACGTGGCGTAGCAGAACGTTTGATTGAGGAATTTATGCTTGCTGCCAATGAGACAGTTGCTGAGCATTTCCACTGGATGGACGTTCCTTTTATCCACCGTATTCACGCTGAACCAGACGAATCGAAGCTACAGCACTTTTTTGAATTCATTGGTGGCCTTGGATACAAAGTAAAAGGAACTGCTAACGATATTCACCCGCAAGCATTACAGAAGATTGTAGAGGATGTCAAAGATACACCTGAAGAGATGATTATCTCTAAGTTGATGTTACGTTCTATGCAGCAAGCGAAATATGATCCGAATAGTATTGGTCACTTCGGATTAGCAACTGATTTCTATACACACTTTACTTCACCAATTAGAAGGTATCCAGATTTAATCGTACACCGTTTAATACGTACTTATTTAATTGAGAAAAAGATGGATAACAAGACACTTTCAAATTGGAAAGAGAAAATGCCGGAAATCGGTCGTCATACCTCAGCAAAAGAACGGACTGCGGTTGATGCAGAGCGGGAAACCGACGATCTGAAAAAAGCCGAATACATGTCAGATAAAATAGGTGAAGTTTACGCAGGTGTTATAAGCTCTGTAACTAATTTTGGACTGTTTGTCGAGTTAGAAAACACGGTAGAAGGCCTTGTACATGTGAGCCAGCTAACAGATGACTATTACCATTATGACCAACGAAACTATGCAATGATTGGTGAACGAACGGGTAATATATATAGAATCGGTGATGCGGTTGAAGTACGAGTAATTGCTGTCAATACCGAAGAACGCGTGGTAGATTTTGAAATGGTTAGTCCAGGAAAAAAAGGTGAACCAACCAATTCAGGCGGAGAAAATAATAAAAACAAGAAAAAGCAAACAAAGAACAGGAAAAAATCTGGACGAAAAAATTAATTTTTATTTATGACTAATTCAGCTCAATTGCAATGAGCTAAGAATTAGTCTTTTTTTTTGAAAAAAATGGTTGCAATTGTTCAACAGATAGAATAGTCTAATCAATATAGATATGTTTCCCTTAGGAAACTTTTATAAACTAGTACAACAAGGGGGATTATTATGTCTGAAGAAGTAATATTGGCTTTTTTGTTTACCTTATTTGCAGGTTTGGCAACCGGGATAGGAAGTATACTAGCTTTTTTTACAAAAACAACAAATAAAAAGTTTTTGTCTTTTTCGTTGGGTTTTTCAGCTGGGGTAATGATTTATGTATCGATGATTGAAATATTTGTGAAAGCACAAGATGCCTTAATCGGTGAGCTGGGTGAAGTGCAGGGCAGTTGGGTGACGGTTTGTTCTTTTTTCGGAGGAATCTTTTTAATCGCATTAATTGATCAGTTTATTCCAAAGCAAACGAATCCACATGAGCTGAAAAAAGTAGAGGAAATGAAGGATACAAGTAAATCAATTAATAATCCTGACTTATTAAAAATGGGTACTTTTACAGCACTGGCAATTGGGATTCACAACTTTCCAGAAGGCATTGCAACGTTTACAGCGACTTTACAAAATCCAGAAATCGGTTTTGCGATTGCTGTAGCAATAGCAATTCATAATATACCAGAAGGAATCGCGGTATCTGTGCCAATCTATTACGCGACAAATGACAAGAAAAAGGCATTCAAATTATCGTTTCTCTCAGGATTATCTGAGCCAATTGGAGCAGTACTAGCTTTCTTGATTCTGATGCCTTTTTTGACTGATGTATTATTTGGTGTAATATTTGCGAGTGTAGCTGGGATCATGGTATTTATCTCACTTGATGGATTGTTGCCTGCAGCTAAGAAATATGATGAGGCACATACATCAATTTATGGTTTAATCGGAGGGATGGCATTAATGGCTATTAGTCTGCTACTATTCATCTAAATGGGGATTTAACGCTATTTTGGTTGGAATAGAATCGAATCTTTGATAAAATAAGGAAGCACGTAAGCAGTAGGAGGAAAGACTATGCCAAAAGGACTTGGAAAAACGTTAGCTCAAAATAAAAAAGCATCGCATGATTATTTCATAGAAGAAACATATGAGGCAGGAATCGTATTGCAGGGAACTGAAATAAAGTCCATTCGTGCTGGCCGAGTTAATATTAAAGATTCACATGCAAGAATTGATAAAGGCGAGGCTAAACTGATCAATCTGCATATTTCAACGTACGAGCAAGGGAACAGATTCAACCATGACCCAACCAGGACTCGTAAACTGCTTCTTCACCGCAAAGAAATTGATAAATTAATAGGTGTAACACAGCAGCAAGGCTATGCGCTGGTTCCATTAAAGGTATATATCAAGAATGGCTATGCGAAAGTTTTAATTGGAGTAGGGCGAGGTAAGAAAAAGTATGACAAACGGGAAGACCTGAAACAGAAGCAAATGAAGCGTGACATCGATCGTGCAATTAAAGATCGTGAGTAAAATGACCTATATACGGTTGCAATTTCTTATGATTATGCTATAATAAGGGTTGTTGTAAAAAGTTATTCACAATTTAATAGATGCTCAATTTTTTTCCGAGCGTTTCTCTTAATGGGGACGTTTAGGATTCGACAGGGATAGATTGAGCTCAGGTTGCGCGTCGAGGTTACGGCTCGTAAAACGTTACACGCCTATAATTGGCAAAAATAATCAACCTGCTTTAGCAGCTGCGTAAGTAGTTCTGAAGCGATCCTTCCTGCATTCGCCCGTGATGCAGATCGAAGGGTCTCAAATGAAGCGGGCTACACTACCATCCACCGTCTGAGGATGTTAGTTGAAACCAATCAGACTAGCTACATTGAAGCCCGTTGGTAGGCCGAGATGTTAGCGAATGATAATATACCAACTACACGCGTAGAAGCCTGAGTGGCGATATCCTTGGACGTGGGTTCGATTAGTAATTAGTCGCCTTTTGTAGTAATACAGAAGTGATAATCCGGCTTTATCGGTGAAACCTAAGTTACTTTAAAAGTAATAGGGCAATGCCGAGCGGTATGTGGAGTAATCCAACAGCCGTGTATCGACTTATAGGCTGCCATTTATGGTAGTACTAGGATGTGGAATTCAGCCTGAAAAAGGCAAAAATATATTCTGCATAAGACGCCGGAGGACCTGAATTATTCAGGTTCAAGATATAGTCAGTGCCATGTCGAAAGCATGGAAGAGCATGTCCCACCGTCTCCACCAATACATATGTTGGTGGTTTTTTTGTGTTTAATATGGTTTTAGTCATAAGTTTGTTGCTATTGGCATCTTTATGCTTAAAAGTTTACGGCAAAAATATACTGAAATTAGCTGTAGATATTAAAGTTTGCAGTTTTTTGTAGCAATATTTCGGTAATGTGTCGTATTTGTAGGCTTGTCAGTTTGGAATTAAAGAGTAAAGAATCTCTCTTCAAATAATATTTTATTACTTAACATGGTTTCATTATATTTTCCATTACGGGGAGTCACGGAATCATAGTTGCTCAAAATCCATTCGGCTCGTTTTTTCTTTCGTTCTATTCTTAAAAATGCATGAACTACACCCAAGGTTTGAAAAACATCTTCTTTTTTCTTTATGTAGAGTGTATAAGAATTTTGGAATTTTGAAGGATTATAATTTTTTTTATTATATATACCTCCACCCACTAGATTTTGAATAAAAACTAGCATTTCTTTATCATTTGAGGATATTGATATACATGGTCTTCTATGTTCTTTACTGTGCATTCGAGTCAAGGTTATACTTCCTTCACCATCTATTATTCCAGCTATATAAGCCGCTTCCCATTCTTTCATTCTTAAATCACTCCCCTTTTAATGAACGTATGTTCTCTTTTTATTTTAGTCTATTTACGTTAAGGAATCAATTTATAAATTTTATTTTATAGTGATTACAGAAGTGGATTAAATATTTTTAGACTCCCACTTTACTCTAGTTAAAAAAATAACCATCTAAGCCTGGATAAGACTTAGATGGTTATTTTTCTCTAACATTTATACTTGGTCATACTGATTCACTTCAAATAAATCAATTAGGTCAATCTTAGGGTTTTTATCTGCAAACCACTGTAGGGCAAAATTGTTTTTAAATAAAACAATATAGTTACCTTCCCGGTCCTGGACAAGCATGTTTTGTGAATCGAATAATGATGCATCTACTTGGTCTTCTTTTAACCAGCGTGGAATTCGCTCACCTATTGTTTCCAGCATAACTTCAACATTGTATTCGTTTTTCATGCGATATTTAAACACTTCATATTGTAGCTCGCCAACTGCACCAAGGATATTAGATTCACTCTTATGTCTCTTAAATAGTTGAATCGCACCTTCTTGAACTAGTTGTTCAATTCCTTTTTTAAATTGCTTGGATTTCATTACGTTGCTAGCAGTTACCTTTTTAAATAGTTCCGGTGGAAATTGTGGTAACTCGTCATATTCAAACAAACTGTTTCCTTCAACAAGCGTATCTCCAATCCGGTAAACATTTGGGTCGTAAATACCTATGATATCCCCGGGGTATGCTACTTCAACTGTATCCCTGGACGATGCAACAAATTGTTGAGTTTGCGCAAGTTTGATTACTTTATTGGATCTTGCAAGTTTCACACTCATTCCTCGTTCAAATTTACCAGAACAAACACGTAAAAATGCTACTCTATCGCGATGAGCAGGATTCATATTCGCTTGAATTTTAAAGATAAATCCTGAGAATTCAGGGTTATCTGTTTGAACAATGCCGTTAGTTGATTTTCTTGGTGCAGGCGCAGGCGCCATCGAAACAAATGTATCAAAAAATGTTTGCACTCCGAATGGTGCAATAGCGCTACCAAAAAATACAGGCGTCTGATCTCCAGACATGACTGATTCCATTGAAAATTTATCTCCCGCTTCATCAACTAATGTCAGTTCATCTTCAGCAGCCTGATAAGATTCGTGGGATACTAATTCCTGATGCTCATCTTTGGTTAACTCATCATACGGAATGTAGGTTTCTTCTTCATTACCATTATATTGAATAAACTGTTTGCCTTTACGGTCGAAAATACCAAGAAACCTTTTCCCCATTCCAACTGGCCAGTTCATAGGGTAAGTCTCAATATTTAAGACCTCCTCGATTTCTTCCAATAATTCCAGTGGCTCTTTTCCTTCACGGTCTAATTTATTTATAAATGTAAAAATAGGTATACCACGCATTTTACAAACCTTAAACAACTTTTTAGTTTGAGCTTCAATTCCCTTTGTCGAATCAATGATCATGACCACACTGTCTACCGCAGTTAACGTCCTATACGTGTCTTCACTAAAATCTTCGTGTCCAGGTGTGTCTAATATATTTATTTGGTACCCTTCGTATGGAAAGTTCATCACACTCGAAGTAACTGAGATACCACGTTGTTTTTCTATTTCCATCCAGTCAGAGGTAGCAAATTTTCCGGATTTTTTCCCCTTAACAGTTCCGGCTGAACGTATTAGGTTTCCGTACAAAATCAATCGTTCTGTTAATGTTGTTTTACCTGCATCTGGATGCGAGATAATAGCAAATGTTTTTCGTTTATTAATTTCGTCTTGTAGACTCATAAAAAATCCCTTTCGTTAGATAATTGTATGTGAAATTCGAACTAGTTACATTTGGGATTTTTAATTTACATCGGATTAATTCTCCTTTAAGAGTATCTCGTTTATTATACATCAAAAGTAGCATGTTGTGAGGGCTGAAGTCAATGTGAATCATCCTGTTACTAAAGCGATTATTTTGAATAATCCCGATCTTAAAAAGTTTATACTGTTAATCTAAATTAAGTAACTGTAAAATGAACTTGTTAAGGATTAGAAAGGAGCAATTATTTTGAGTACATACCCAAAGATGAATGAAACGAAAGAATTGATTGAACAGCTAGTATCTATCCCTAGTCCTTCAGGGAATACTGAGCAAGTAATTACATTTGTTGAAAGTTTTTTAAAAGACTTGCAGGTTGAAACAAGACGTAATCGTAAGGGCGGGTTAATCGCAACACTACCTGGAAATAACAAAGATGAGCACAGAATGTTAACTGCTCACGTTGATACACTTGGTGCAATGGTAAAAGAGGTTAAAGATAATGGGCGACTGCGCCTTGATTTGATTGGTGGATTTAAGTATAACGCCATAGAAGGAGAATACTGTGAAATACATACTTCCAGTGGAAAAGTGTTTACAGGAACAATTTTAATGCACCAGACTTCTGTCCATGTATATAAGGATGCCGGTGATGCCAAGCGTAACCAAGAAAATATGGAGGTCCGTATTGATGCTAAGGTTACAAATGAAGAGGAAATTCGTGAGCTCGGTATTGAAGTAGGGGATTTTGTATCATTTGATCCCCGTGTTCAACAAACCGATAATGGATTTATCAAATCACGCCATCTGGATGATAAAGCAAGTGTTGCAATACTCCTGCAACTTATTAAGCGCATAAAAGAAGAGAACATCACTTTACCATATACAACACATTTCCTGATTTCTAATAATGAGGAAATCGGGTATGGTGGCAACTCAAATATTTCACCTGAAACCGTTGAATATTTAGCCGTTGACATGGGGGCTATGGGTGACGGTCAATCAACCGATGAATATACGGTTTCAATATGTGCAAAAGATTCTAGTGGACCTTATCACTATGGATTACGTAAACATCTTGTCGAACTGGCAGAAGCAAACAAGATTGGTTATAAATTGGACATTTACCCATACTATGGATCAGACGCGTCCGCAGCTATTCGTGCTGGACATGACATTATCCACGGGCTTATTGGCCCTGGAATTGACTCATCACATGCCTATGAAAGAACACACGAATCATCACTGGATTATACAGAACAATTACTGTATCACTATGTGTTGTCAGGAATAGTATCTCATTAGAAAACTCTAGTTGCACTTATGCAGTAAGAAAGGATTTATGCTTTCTTACCTGCCTAGAGGGCAAGAAGAAAGACTCACCAAAATCGGTGAGTCTTCTTTTTAAAATATTTTATTCTATTATTTAACCCTGTCTTATTATAAGATAGTACTAGATTAAGTTATGCAGACAGGAGTATATTAGATGAAGAAAAAAATCTATTTTTTTAGTGGGACACTGGTGGTTTTAGCATTAATTGGGGTTGGTATAGCAGGTAATTATTTTTACGGAGAAAGTGTAAAGCGTGGTAAATCTGTAGACTTATACAGTGGTGCTTCACCGGCCAATACCATTGAAACCAATGCTGTTATTGAAGAGGCTAATCGCTGGTATAATGAACAAACTATACAGACATTTGAACTCACAACCTTTGATGGGTTAGTGTTGAAAGCAAATTATCTTTCACATCACAAGTCGACTGGTAAGGTAGTTATTCTCGCACATGGTTACCGTGGGAATAAGGAAGACATGAGTGAATATGTCAAGCTCTACTATGATTTAGGGTATGACGTTTTGATACCTGATGCACGTGGTCATGGAGAAAGCGAAGGAGATTACATAGGGTATGGATGGCATGATCGGAAAGACTACCAAGAATGGATTCAGAGATTAATAGATGAAGAAGGAAAAGATACAATTTTATTGCATGGAAATTCGATGGGCGCAGCCTTAGTTTTGATGGCAAGTGGTGAAAAACTTCCACAAGAGGTGAAGGGAATTATTGCTGATAGTGGGTATACTTCGGTTCAGGATGAACTAACCTATCAATTGAAGCATTTGTATAACCTCCCGGCTTTCCCACTTATGGGAATAACAAGTGTAATCACAAATATTCGAACTGGATACACATTTGAGGAAGCCTCAGCAATAGAACAGGTAAAGAAGAATTCACGTCCACTCTTAATCATTCACGGTGCTGCTGATCAATTGGTTCCAACAGAAATGGCTGATGAACTGTACGAAGCAGCAACTGGTAATAAAGAGTTATGGATTGTACCTGATGCTGGGCATACGGAAGCATTTACAGTTGCGCCAGTGGAATTTCAAAAACGGGTGAACGAGTTTGTACAAAAAGTAACTGATTAAGTAAGGTGTAGAGCTTGAAAAATCCATCACAAAAGCCAGATAGCTAAGAACAGTTTGGTTGATAGCCATTATGCTATAATAATGAAAGTGCAAAATGGATAGGTCTAGACGCTTCTTTGCTAATTTTAATAGTGCTCCATACAATTATAGTATAGAAAGCAGGTAATACCTTTGCGGCTTAGTATATTAGATCAGGCGCCAATATCAGTTGGCATGACTCCTCAGGGTGCGCTCCAAGCTTCGATAGAATTAGCTCAACTTGGTGATAGATTAGGATATACACGCTTTTGGATGGCAGAACATCATGATTTATCAGGATTAGCGTGTCCTTCTCCAGACGTAATGCTAGGTATAATTGGATCCAAAACAACCAACATTCGCATTGGCTCAGGAGCAGTGTTGGTACCTCATTACAGACCTTTTAAGATTGCAGAGACATATAATCTGTTGGCAACACTTTATCCGGGTCGGGTTGATTTAGGGATTGGGCGGGCACCCGGAGGTTCTGCTGAAGCCACCATAGCACTTTCCAATAATTTTCTCGACAATGTACGTAAAATACCGGAAACAATTGATGAGTTATTGAAATTTTTATACAATGACTTCTCAAAAGACAATATATACTCTAAAATTAAACCTACACCTGTACCCCAAAGTTCACCTAAACCATGGCTGTTAGGTACTAGTAAGAAGAGTGCAATGTTAGCAGCGGAAAAAGGCATGGCGTACGCGTTTGGTCACTTCATGAGCAGTCAGGATGGCCCTGAAATTGTCAGGAAATATTACAACGACTTTTCTAGAGGATACGACCTATCAAAGCCGGAAGTAGTTGTAGCCATATCCGTAATTTGTGCCGATACAAGTGAAGAGGCAGAAGCACTAGCCTTAAGCAGTCAATTATGGAGTGTAAAGCGTGGTAAGGGTGAGGATATCGGCATTCCGTCTGTTGAAGAGGCAATAAGTTATGCTTATACTGCTGACGAACGTTTATTAATTGAAAGATCTAAGCAAAAGATGGTTATTGGAAACCCTCAGGCAGTAAAAAGTCAGCTAAAAGAATTAAAGAAATTATACAATGCAGATGAGCTAATGATTGTTACCATAACCCATAGATCCGAAGCTAAATTAAAATCGTATGAATTAATTGCTAAAGAAATGCTTGCAAAATAGAATGGAGGAGTTATCTTGATTGATTTACGCAGTGACACAGTAACAAAACCAACACCAGAAATGAGACAGGCTGCCTTTGATGCAGTGGTTGGTGATGATGTATATAATGAGGACCCAACACTTCAGGAATTGGAAAACTTAGCTGCTGCTAAGCTTGGAAAAGAAGCCGCCTTGTTCGTGCCAAGTGGGACACAGGGTAATCAAATTGCCGTACTGACGCATTGTCAGCTAGGCCAGGAAATTATCTTGGAAGCGGAATCTCATATTTTTTATTATGAGGGTGCTTCCATTTCTGCTTTTGCAGGAGTACAGCCCAGAACAATTAGCGGTACTCGTGGTGTGATGGATCCTGCATTAGTGAAGGCAGCTATTCGTGATGATGATATTCATATGCCTGAAACAGGACTTATTTGCCTGGAGAATACACATAATCGTGCAGGTGGTGCAATTGTGCCGCTTGAAAATATGAAAGAGATTTATAGAATTGCTCAAGGTAATAATATCCCTGTTCACTTAGATGGTGCGAGATTATTCAACGCTGCTGTCGCCTCTGGAGTAGATGTAAAAACGTATGCAGCAGAAACAGATACTGTGCAGTTCTGTTTGTCAAAAGGACTAGGTGCACCTGTAGGCTCCATTATTGCAGGGTCAGAGGAATTTATTAAAAAAGCAAGAAAATGGCGTAAACGACTTGGTGGTGGATTAAGACAAGCTGGAATCATAGCAGCTCCTGGTTTAGTTGCCTTATCGAGCATGGTGGATCGTTTAAAAGAGGATCATAAAAATGCTGCGTTTCTTGCCTTAGGTCTAATGGAGATAAATGGAATTTCCATCGAAAATAATGTAGATACGAACATTGTTTTGGTGAACACAAAGGAAGCTGGATTAAATTCTAAAGAGTTTTTAAACAAACTAAAAGCTGAAGGCGTATTGGGTGTACCATTTGGGCCAGAAACTACTCGGTTTACTACTCATTTTGATGTAACCCGAGAAGATATTAAGAATGTTATACAAAAAGTGAGTAAGCTCATTTAATATAGGAATAATCGTGAACGAGTTCATAAATAATGAACTCGTTCTTTCATTAATTTTTAATTAAATTTGTAAATTAATTCATTTTTACCATGCAAACTAGTATATAATAAGAAATCGACGTTAATCAAATTAATAGACAAACATAAGCTTATAATAGGTAACTACGGAGGTAAGACATGGAGAACTGGATTACGGATTTCATGGAGCAATTTGGGTACATAGGTATTTTTCTTATGATGGCATTAGAAAATGTGTTTCCACCGATTCCATCCGAAATAATTCTTCCGTTTGGAGGGTTTTTGACTACTGATACTCATCTTACTATAGTAGGAGTAATTATTTCTGCAACTGCCGGATCTGTAATAGGAGCAATAATCTTATACGGAATTGGTAGGTTGGTTGATGTTGAGCGATTGGAAAGAGCTATTGACCGTTTTGGACATATCATCCGTATTAAAAAGGAAGATATTTATAAAGCAGATGCATGGTTCGATAAATATGGATACTGGACGGTACTATTCTGCAGGATGATTCCTCTCATTCGAAGCTTGATTTCGATACCAGCGGGTATGTCTAACATGAGATTTTCACTGTTCCTGTTATTTACTACAGTTGGAACGCTTGCCTGGAATATCATTCTCGTACTGATAGGGGCGGGTCTTGGGGAATCATGGCAGGACATATTGAAGTATATGGACATCTATTCCACAATTGCTTACGTTGTTATTGCAACTGGATTGGTGTTATTGTCACTGTTATATTTAAGTAGATTAGCGAAAAGAAAAAAGTAGATTAGGAGATTGCATTAAATGGACATAATGGAACTATTAAAAGCAGTTATTTTAGGACTGGTCGAGGGGCTTACTGAGTTTGCTCCTGTGTCATCAACCGGTCACATGGTTATTGTGGATGATATGTGGTTAAAATCAAAGGAATTTCTAACAGAGCCTGTGGCAAATACATTCAAAATCGTCATACAGCTAGGTTCTATTTTGGCAGTGGTTATCGTATTTAGAAATCGTTTTATTGATCTCTTAGGGTTGCGGAAAACTAAAAAAGAAACGAGTGCCGGACAGGGACGTTTAAAGTTAACCCAGGTAATTGTAGGTCTGATACCCGCAGGAATCCTTGGAGTTTTATTTGAAGATTATATTGATGAGCATTTGTTTTCAACGCAAACCGTGCTAGTAGGGTTACTAATAGGATCTGTTTTGATGATTTTTGCTGATAAATTCGCACCAAAAGAACCAATCGTTACAACAGTAGATCAAATTACTTATAGACAGGCGCTTACTGTTGGTATGGTTCAATGTTTCTCTCTGTGGCCAGGTTTTTCAAGATCTGGTGCTACTATCTCTGGTGGTGTGTTAACTGGTATGAGCCATCGAGCGGCCGCGGATTTTACATTCATTATGGCTGTCCCGATTATGATGGGAGCAAGCGGAATATCACTTTTAAGCAATTGGCAGTATTTCACGCTTGATGCATTGCCTTTTTTTGTTGTAGGTTTTATTAGTGCATTTGTGTTTGCTTTACTTTCCATAAAGTTCTTCTTAAAGCTTATAAATAAAGTGAAGTTAACACCTTTCGCTATTTACCGAATTGTTTTAGTGATTGTTATTTATTTGATTTATTTCTAAGCCGACCATATCAGAATCATTGTTGCTCCAACATACAGGTTGGAGCATTTTTGATTTTACCGCAGTTCGGATTGTCTCAACTCTCTGTATTATGTATAAATACTATAGTTCTGCAAAAGATAACACATACTAAAAATGAGGGGTTGTTTAAATGGGTATATTGTCTATAACACCAACAAACATGGATTTCTGTATAGAATCGTGTGTCAGATGTGCTAGAGCATGTGAAGAATGTACTACTGCTTGTTTGCAGGAGCCAGATGTACAAGCAAGAGTAAAGTGTCTACAAACGTTAAACGACTGTGCTGAAATTTGTTTGCAGTCGGCAGCATTTATGGCTCGGAATAGCCAATTTGCAGCAGCGCATTGTAAGCTTTGTGCTGAAATTTGTGAAGCATGTGCAGTTGAATGTGAAAAATTCAAAGATGAACACTGTCAAGAGTGTGCTAAAGTCTGCCGCGAGTGTGCAGAAGCATGCAGAAGCATGGCTCAATAATTGTAAAATCAAAAAGTTAACAAAAAACATCCCTGCACAAAAGTGTAGGGATGTTTTTAAGTATTTTTATAGTAAGCTACGGCACTCTGCAAGACATTCTTCCAGATCAGTGGAAGCGTGTTGCATTTTTTGTTTGGCAGTGTCATGTGCTTTACCCATTGCCTTGTTTAAGTGAGTTAATGCACTTTCACACTCAGTAATACATTCCTGAAGCTGTTGTTTATCCATGATAAATTCTCCTTCTGTTTTTAGTTTTTCCTACATTAATAGTGTGTGTATTATAACCCAATTTTATTAATTACCTCTTTATAATTAATAGAAAACCTCACAGATTCCTCACAATTATCGTACATACTAGTAAAGTATGATTTATGGGTATAACCACATCTCAACATAAATTAAGTGAAATTTGAGGGATACTATGGAAGACATTAACTTACTTTTAGCCTTTGCGGCAGGGGTGTTATCATTCATTTCACCATGTTGCCTTCCTTTATACCCCGCTTTTTTATCTTACATTACTGGAATGTCAGTTGATGAAATAAAAGACGGGAAGGGATTGTTACAAAAACGAGCATTTTTGCATACCACTTTTTTTCTAATGGGGTTCTCAATCATTTTCATTGCTTTAGGCTTTTCGGCTTCTCTATTGGGAGACTTTTTTACTTATTACGGTGATTTAATTAGGCAGCTTGGAGCTATACTGTTAATAGTAATAGGGCTAGTAATAGTGGGATTTTTTAAACCTTCATTTATAATGAAAGAAAAAAGAATGACTTTCAAAGACAAACCTTCTGGATATATTGGTTCAAGTATAATTGGTTTTGCATTTGCAGCTGGGTGGACACCTTGTACAGGTCCAATTCTAGCAGGAGTGATTACTTTAGGAGTTTCAAATCCTGACCAGGCAATATTTTATATGATTGCATATGTACTTGGATTTTCTGTTCCATTTTTCTTTATGTCATTTTTTATCGGGAGAATGAAATGGATAAAGAGGCACAATCGATTAATTATGAAAATTGGTGGAGTTACAATGGTCCTCATGGGAATCTTTTTGTTTTTTGACTGGATGACCAAATTAACCTCTTTTCTAGCTAGCAATTTTTTTAATGGGTTTACAGGTTTCTAGTAATCACATACTTTCTCCACATTTTATGTATATACTAGTATCGAACATAACAATCATCAGGGAGTGGAATAAAGAATGAAAAACGCACTATTATCAATACTTACAGGTGTTGCCATGTTTTTAGTTCCGTTGAATGTATTTGCTCATGGAACAGAAGAACACACGAATGAAAATGCTGTTAATTATTGGAACTATGGTTTAATGGCTTCTCTGTTAATACTTGTAATTTTACTTACATTACTTATTTTAACCAAAACAAAGACAAAACAGTTAGATTTGAAAAAAAAGGAAAATCGTGAAAAACAACAAACTTTACAGAAGAGAAACAAAATCTTTATGTGGGGTTCTATTGTATTTTTATTGTTAGCTATTTCCTCTTTGATAGCAATGAATGCAAGTGGTGAAGATAAAGTAACTTTTACACATATACACGGTCTTGGGTATACAAGTAATGGTGAAAAAATATATGTTCCTTCCCACGATGGATTAAGGGTATACAATAACGGTTCATGGGCTGTTCAGACAGTAGGAGAAAAACATGACTATATGGGATTTTCCATGTTTGAAAATGGGTTTTACAGCAGTGGGCATCCTATAAAGAGCTCTGACTTAGCGAATCCGCTTGGGATAGTGAAAAGTACGGATTATGGTAAAACCTTAGAACTCCTGGATTTATATAAGGAAATTGATTTTCACGGAATGACTGTAGGTTATGAGACAGAAGAAATTTACGTGTTTAATCCAAAACAAAACTCCTCCATGGATCAACCGGGATTTTATTATTCCACAGACGAAACAAAGACATGGAAGCAAGGTAAACTTGAAGGCCTAGAAGGACAGGCTAGTAGTTTGGCAGCCCATCCAACCAAAGAGGGTGTAGTGGCAATTGGAACAGATCGAGGTGTTTTCCTATCACAGAACCACGGTGATAATTTTGAAAAATTAGCTGTTTCAGGTCCAGTAACGGCAGTTTCCTTTGGTCATCAGAATAACTTGTTAGTTGCAACTATCACGGATGAAGTAAATCTTTCGGAGATTGATCTGACAAGTAAAAAAGTCGAGGAACTTGCTATTCCTAAATTAGGGGAAGACGTAATTAGATATGTTAAACAAAACCCTGCAACTAAGGATGAATTTGTTTTTGCTACAGACAAAAAAGATATATACATTTCCAATGATGGCGGGAACAATTGGACACAAAGTGTTGATGAAGGTGTAGCTGTGTCCCATCAATAATCATAAAAAGAAATTTAAATGAGGCATGCACATGAATAAAAGTATTTTAATTGTTGATGATGAATGGAATATGAGAAATTTAGTCAAAATCTATTTATCAAAAGAAAACTTTTCTATTGATGAAGCCAGAGATGGGAATGAAGCACTAGAGATGTCCCATCAAAACTCATATGATTTAATAATATTAGATATCATGCTGCCAGACATAGATGGGTGGGAGGTTTGCTCAACAATCCGTGAAACAAAACAATTGCCTATTCTTATGTTAAGCGCTCGAGATGATATTAAGGATCGAGTACATGGGTTAAATCTCGGTGCTGATGATTATTTGATAAAGCCATTTGCCCCTGAAGAGCTGGTTGCCCGTGTTCATGCATTACTTAGACGTCACAAAGGAACCACTATGGAAACGAGTAAGACATTAATGGATTTCGGAGAATTTTCTATCGACAATGAAAGTAGAGCAGTAATGGTAAAAGCTACTACGGTTGAGTTAACGCCGAAGGAATTTGACATACTGTATTTGGTTGCAAGTCAATCAAAAAGAGTGTTCACTCGTGAGATTATATTAGATGCCATTTGGTCCCTAAATGAATTTCGTGACATGAGAGCTATCGATACACATGTAAAAAACATACGGGAAAAGCTTCGGAAATCAGGACTATCCTATAATCCAATTAAAACTGTTTGGGGTGTAGGGTATAAATTCAGTACTCCAGAGGACCGATATTAGATGAACAAAATTGTACTGAAACTTGGCGGGACCATCATGACCCTGTTCCTGGTTGTACTATTACCACTTGGATATGTAGCGAACCAAATATTTACTAACTTTTATTATAGTCAGGTTCAAGAAGAAATAGGAGATCTATCTCAAAAGTATGCACGAAATATTACTTCACTTGAAGATGAAAAAATTATTGACATGTTTAAAAACCTGGCTGAATTGACAAACAAAGAAATCTATATTACTAACGCTAATGGAAAAGTTATAGCGGACTCTGGTGTTCAGATGGCCAACTTATCCCAACGAGCCATTAATCAACTAGCTAATGGACAAACTATCCAGAAAAAATTTGACAGCATAAATACAGGCGAAAGTTACCTAGGTTCAGGTCACCCTATAACTAAATCAAATACTTTTCAGGGATCACTTTTTGTTTTAGCATCTATAAACGATGTCCAGGGGCCTGTACAGAAAATTAGAGATTTACTAATTTTATCTGCAGTCGGTGCATTGTTTTTGGCACTTGGGTTCACATATGTAATTTCTAAAAAAATGTCAGACCCACTTATAGAAATGGAACAAGCAACTAGGGAAATTGCCAAGGGGAATCTAGATATCCAAGTAAACATTTCATCAAGTGATGAAGTGGGCTCATTAGGAAAGGCAATAAATGATCTGGCACTTGAAACAAATAGATACCGATCCAACAGAAGAGAGTTTTTAGCTAATATTTCACATGAATTACGTACACCAATATCGTATTTAAGAGGCTACGCAGAGGTACTGAACAAGGAACTTTACCGTACGGAAGAAGAAAGAAAACAGTATTTAACGATCATTGAAGATGAATCAGAACGTATGACAAGGTTAATAAGTGATTTATTCGATTTATCAAAAATGGAAGAAGGAAAAGTAGATCTGCAAATGGATGTAATGAATCTTACAGAAATTTTGGATTCAGCGCTACTTAAAGTTAGAATAGAACTTGAAAAAAAAGGATTAGCATTAAAAAGTAATATTGACTACAATGTTCCTTCTGTAAAGGTAGATGGGATTCGACTGGAACAAATCTTTACGAATTTACTGGGAAATGCGATTCGCTATACAGAAAAGGGATCAATTAATGTAATTGTCAGGGAAACAGTAAACAGAATACATGTAATCATTGAAGATACAGGCATCGGTATCCCTGAAAAGGAACTTGCTTTAATATTTGAACGTTTTCACCGTGTTGAAAAATCCCGTTCAAGAGAACTTGGTGGAACTGGACTAGGATTGGCTATTGTGAAGAATCTGGTAGAAATCCAGGATGGTTCAATCGTAGTTAATAGCAAAGTTGGTAGCGGTACAAGATTTGAACTCAGTTTCCCAATAGTCGGGGAGGGGAGGTAAGTAACATGAAAAAAATAGAGTGGCTAATAGCCGGACTGCTCATTATTGTAGGTTTAACTTGCCTCACTGTTTCCGGGACAACAATGTGGGAACCCGAATCAGTGCAGTCATATTTGAAAACGTTAATACAGCTATGTTTGTGGATGGGCTTACCAGTGGTAATTATAGGGATTATATATGTAGTAGTTCTGAAAAGAAATAAGTAAATAAGAAGACAAGAAAACAAAGAGGTGTTTTACATTGATGTCAATGATGGGTGGAAGTATGATACTTAACATGGTACTTTGGATAATTGTATTGGGCTTCGTGATATATGGAATAGTATTATTAATATCAAAACCATTCGAAAAGAAAGAAGATACATCCTTGCAAATTCTTAAAGAACGATTTGCACAAGGTGAAATTGACGAACAAGAGTATGACGACAAAAAAGCAAAGTTAAAAAGTGAAAAATAGCTATTGATATCTTAGAGGTTGCTTTTTAAAAAAATTAACATCCTCACAAATTCAACAAATTTGTTGTTTATACTAAAGGTGTCCTAGTAATAAATAAAAAGGAGACAAGAGATATGAAAATAAAAAAGCTTCGATTTGTACTATCTTTTGCTTTAGCTACTCTATTAGTTATAGGATCAACAGCATTTGCACAAGAACCAGATAATGGTGGCATGGGCAATATGATGAATGGTAATGGAATGTCAAACATGATGGAAAGTGGTAACATGTCAGGTATGATGATGCTATGAATTCTCCAGAAGGTAAAAATATGATGAACGCTTGTGGTGATTTTATAGAATCTTATGAAAGTGAAAAAGAAATGAAATAGCCAATAGTAAAAGCTTAGCGCTTCGGCTGAAAGGACCTCTTTTTATTAGAAGATGTTATTGCAATTACTTATAAAAACACCGACGATAATCGGTTACCGTCGGTGTTTTTGGTACACTATATTTTCATGAGAAATTATCTTACATCTCTTCCTTTATCCCTTTCTTAACTAAAAACCAGTTAGCGGGATAACTTGTAAGAAAGCCTAAAATCATTGCTATTTGCATCATGAACCAATAAGTAGGCTCAGAGGGGTGCGGGGGTGTAGTAAACAGAACATAATGGACAATCGCCATCCAGCCAAACATGCCGATTTCAAATGCAATCAAAGAAAAAGAGTCTGCTTTAACAGCATCCTTAATGGATTTCATTACACCCTGATCCTTATTCATTGGGTGGATTGCGTAAAATTGAAAAATAATACCGAATACATATGCTAAAATAAATTCAACAGCATAGTGCGCAAATAAGGTAGATCCTGCTATGGTTAGACCGCCTAATACTACAATTGGTACCCCTAGAGCATCACCTAGTGTACAACCAGATGAACAATGACTAGTAGATACAAAGACTTTTGATGGTCTGCCACGGTTATCCTCTAAATCTAAATTTTTAGCTTTTAGTCTTCCCCATTTGAAATATGTCCACAAAGCAAATGGACCAAAGAACCATCCATTGATTGGCCAAACGAAGTTCATGACCTTCATCATTTGGGGATGTTTAATAATATCAACTATAATTATAATTGAGCAAAGTAAGCCTATTCCAAGTGCAATCCAAGAAATAGTCGCTAGCATTAAAATCACCTCTTTTTAAAATTAGCAGCTGTTTTCTAAAAGGTTGTTGTTTTTTACACAAAATCTATAAACTGCGACGTATGCGCTGTTCTTATTTCCTACCAACGCTGCGGAAAAACACTCGCATTTCCGTGGGGAACGCCTTAGACTGTTCCTTTCCCACTTCAGTCTCGCATTTTCCACAGCTTAGGTATCTTTCTTTTAAATGGAGTTAGAGTCCCATGAAACATAGGGGTTCATGCGCATTTTTCTATCTTAGTGAAGGCAGAATACGAAGACTCCTATGGGAACAGCGCGAGTCCGAAGACCCCGGAAGAAGCGTTCTTTGCTTCTGAGGAGACTGAGGCCGTGCCCGTGGAAAGCGAAGTATTCTGCCGAAACGGTGGCGTCAAAAGAATTTTCACTACGTCGCAATTTACATCAAATGCAAAGGTTAAAGAGCAACAAAACTTACGAAAAGAGCCAAATTTTTGTTTATATAATTAGTGTAATACCCACTTATAATGATTTGTTAAACATCTGCTTTTGTAAGGCAGTTTGATGGCTGCATATACAAAAAAATAAGTTTGAGGTGAAAAAGTATGGGAAAATGGTTTCCGAATATTTACGATGTAGCTATGAAGCCGCTGGAGAAAAATAGATTTAAAAAAATTAGAAAAAAGCTTATAGATAATGCTTCAGGAAGGGTGCTGGAAATAGGATCAGGTTCAGGTATTAACTTCTCTTATTATAAAAATGTTGATCAGGTAGATGCGATTGAACCTAATCCTGAAATGAGTAAGTTAGCACAAAAAAGAATTCATGCGGCAGATATCCCTATTCAAACGCATGCAGTCGGTGCAGAAGGTTTGCCATTTAATGATGATACCTTTGATTGTGTGGTAGCAACGCTTGTATTTTGTACCATCCCAAATCCCATAAAAGCAATTAACGAAATTCAAAGAGTTAGTAAACCAGGAGCAAAATTATTATTCTTTGAACATGTCAGAATGAATCAGAAAGTATTGGCAAAATTACAGGACGGGCTAACGCCAGTGTGGAAAAAGCTTTGTGATGGTTGTCATTTGAATCGGGATACATTAGGATTATTGAGTAAAACGGGGATTGTTATTGAACAGGTTGATTATTATTATAAAGGTCTTTTTCTAACTACTAAGGCGAAAAACAATAAGGAACCCATTAGACTTTCAAACCTGAAGCAGGACAAGTAAGTAAATCGCTAACATCTAAAATTAGTAACATCAGACGAAGTAGAGAAGCAGATCAATTAATCTTTAGTTGATCTGCTTTAATAATTGGAGAAGTAACTTTAATAACACCTTTCATTCCTAATTCAGCGTGACCAGGAATTGTACAGGAATAATAATAGATTCCTGATTTCGTTGGAGTAAATAATACTTGTTCCTCTTTACCGGGCATACTATGTATCTGTTTTTCTTTCTGTTTATCATGATGGACTCCTGTATTCATTCTTTCTAATTCTAAAGTGTGTTCAGTTTTCCCATTATTTTTTAAAACGATGGTTACACTTTCTCCGACAGGTGTCTCGACTTTGTTTGGAGTAAAAGAGAATTCGTTAGCTTGAATCACCAGATTAGAAGTATTCATGACCATATTCAATTGATTGGTATGATTTTGGGGAGGGATAAGTGGATTCATCTGGTTATAACCAACGATAAAAACAACAAAAAAACAAAGAACCACAACTTTGTTATGCATAAATGGTTTATTTTTATTAAAAAATTCCTCTTTCATTACCGTAAGTAGAATTAGAGTAAATGCAACAAACAGTAAAAACATCAATCTAACAGCAGACTCCTGGTACTCCGGCATAATCATTTCACCAAGCATTGCACCCATCATGCCCCCCATCATACCCGACAATGATCCGTCTAAGAGAGCTATCATACTTATAGGTAATCCTGCCAAGAATCCCACAACAATCCCAATAGTTATCCCTAACACTGTAGAATAAAACAGGTTACCTGATAAAAGAATACCCAGTATTACCCCTGTTGTTAACCCCACCGTCATTCCAAGTGTCATTGCAATCATCATACCAACCATAGAAGAAATTTTCCTGCGATGATAAATTGTGGTGCCTATTACACATATAGTCAAACTAACAATACAGAAAAAAGTGATATATAAAGCGACTGTCATCTTGTTTATCCCCCTGTACCTTGTCTCATTAGTACATTGTATGCCTGAATTTCTTTGCTAATTCACTAGAAAAAAGTTCAAAATTTCGTCTAACCTGGATTAATACGCCTTAGGTCTTAGTAAAAGATATGGCTGAGGATCATTATACGAAACTTAATTAGTCGGTATGATAGGTATAGATAAAAGAAAGGAGGCAAAACAAATGAAAAAATTTATGATGTTTGTTGGGGGATTGATTGCGTTGATGATTCTATTTTCAACGCTTGGCCCGATGATAATATTAGGAATCAGTGCGTGGTTACTTTACGTCATTTTTAAGCAGTTTGTTAAAAGTAATTCAACTGTTGGAAAAATCGGATGGGTAATTGCAGGTCTTATTGTTCTTGGAATTGGATTGTCTAATATTTACGCAGTAATAGGAGTTGCTGCAGTTTTAGCACTGTACTTAATCGTCAAGAATTGGAAAAGCGATAAGCATGATTCAACTGATGATCACTCAATAGTAAAAGACAACGATCCATTTAAAAACTTTGAAAAACAATGGGCGGAACTAAATAACTAAGAATAAAAGGAGAGATGTAAGATGGCTAACGTATTTACCCGAATGACGGAATCAATTTCAGCAGATCTTCATGATTTAATGGATCAAAAAGAACAGAAAAACCCGATTGGTGCATTAAATCACTATCTACGTCAAAGTGAGCAAGAGAAAGAAAAGGTAAGAAAACTTGTTGAGCGTCAATATCGTTTAAGAGATGAGTTTACAAGAGAGTACCACATTGCACAGGATCTTGCTGATAAACGCCAACAGCAAGCAAGTATTGCGGAACGAGCAGACGAGGAGGAAATGCTTGCCTTTGCCTCAAAAGAACACGAGGAATATCAGGCAAGAGCAAACAAACTAAAAGTTTCACGTGACGAATCTGTTGCGCAGCTGGAAATGCTGGAACAAAAATATGAAGAAATGAAGTACAAATTAAAAGACATGCATTTGCGCAGGATGGAGCTTATGGGTCGTGAAAATGTAGCTCATGCGAACCATCAAATAAATCGTGTCGTAGAACATTCTCCGTCAAAACCGATTGCTAGGTTTGAAGAGATGGAGCGTTATATTGAGGATTTGGAGTTTAAAGTAAACAGTTCATACTACCGCAACACGTTTGACAGCAAAATTGAAAAACTAGAAAGAAAATTAAACAGTAACGAATCAGCAGAAACAAAATAAACAGTTGAGTGCTGAGCTCACTAAAAAGATGATATACTGAACAGGCATATTGAGAATGTGCCTGTTCAGTATTTAGAATAATAGTACATAACTAACTTAGGAAAGGGGGTCACCTTTATGTTTAAAAGATTATCAACTGATACAGTAAACTGGATTTTAATTGTTGGGGTGATCCTCTTTACCATTGAAATAGTATTTTTCGGTGGGGGCATGATTATAAGTGCCTTATTTTTCGGATTATTTATATATGTTGGCTGGAAAAGATTCTACAAGTTATGGGGGAAAATATTTTTCTGGTTTGGTTCTATCGGGTTAACTTTCGCTATCTTTAATATGATGGCAATTCGATTTTTTGTTGTAGCTGCAATAGTACTTTTTATTATAAATTATTCTAAGTCTAAAAAAGAGGCCGATTATATTCAACCGAGTAATCAATTCCAAGACGACAGTAATCAGGAAACTATTATCAAAACCACACCATTGTTTAGCCATAGGATATTTGGCAATCAACAAACGACTAACCAAGCATATCAATGGAAGGATATTAATATACATGGTGCTTTTGGTGACAGGGTTATAGATCTTAGTAACACCGTATTGCCAGATGAAACGGCTGTTATCTCAATACGTCATCTGGTCGGCAATATTGAAATCTTCGTTCCATATGAGGTGGAGGTAAGTGTTCACCACAGTGCGGTATTTGGTCGTGCGCATATATTGGGAACAGATCATAATAAACTTATGAATCAAACACTTTTTTATAGAACTGCAAACTATCAGTCCACCTTACCCCGTGTCAAAATAATTACAACCTTGTTGTCTGGGGACATTGAGGTGAAGCGGATATGAATATAATTGTTCGCCATGTATTAACTGCAGTCTTATTCAGTGTATTCATATCGGTTGTTGGAATTGGTGTAACCCTATTAACTTTTCCGTTAGATGGATGGACACTACTTCTGCACCAGGAATTTTTAAATGTTTCTTATTTGTTATTAATTTTTATTATTCCAGTTATTGCTGGTTTTATAATTGGAACTTCTACGGGCCTGTATTGGCGTCAACGACTTCATAGAATTGATCGTCAATTAGATCAATTAATAAAAGGTCAGAAATTGGCTGTGGAAGATGAAGGTTATAAAGAGTTAAAGATAATTGAACAACGGATGGAACAGATTCAGGACAAGTTTCGATTGCAGGCAGAGCATTCCCAACGGGTTGCAACAGAACGGGCAAATGAACGGGAAAAGAGCCTTCAGGAAGTGGTTGTGCAGGAAAGAAACCGCTTAGCAAGAGAATTACATGATTCTGTTAGCCAACAGTTATTTGCTGCATCAATGATGATGTCTGCCCTAAATGAAACCGACTCAGCTGATAAGAAAAAAACGAAACACCAGCTTCAATTAGTTGAAAAAATGATTAATCAGTCACAATTGGAAATGAGAGCGTTATTGCTTCATCTTAGACCAGTTGCCCTGAAAGGAAAGTCAATACAGGAAGGCGCCGAGGAGCTTTTGCTTGAATTAAGACAAAAAGTACCTCTTGCGATTGAATGGAAAATCGAGCAGTTCACAGTGGAGAAAGGGGTTGAAGATCACCTCTTTCGAATTTTGCAGGAATCAATATCCAATACCCTAAGACATGCCAAGGCAACAACGCTTGATGCACTTCTAATTGAACGTGATGACAATATCATCCTGCGGGTAGTGGATAACTGAATTGGGTTTGACGTTGAAAAAGCTCGTACAAGCTCATACGGTATAATAAATATGGGTGAACGAGCGAACGAAATAGGTGGAATTTGTAAAATCGTTAGTTTACCCAATGAGGGAACACGAGTAGAAGTTAAGATTCCACAACTGGAAAAAGAAGGTGAATTAAATGATTAGGGTTTTGTTTGCAGATGATCACGAAATGGTACGGATTGGTGTTTCTGCTTATCTATCTGCACAGCCAGATATTGAGGTAGTTGCAGAAGCTGATGATGGTGGAGAGGCAGTTAAATTAGCATTGGAACATAAACCTGATGTAATCTTAATGGATCTTGTAATGAAAGAAATGGATGGTATAGAAGCAACCAGAAAAATAATCGAACAGTGGTCAGAGGCAAAGGTAATAATTGTAACTAGCTTTATTGACGATGAAAAAGTTTATCCTGCTTTAGAAGCTGGAGCGACGAGCTATATGTTGAAAACATCTAAGGCAAGTGAAATTGCAAAAGCAATACGATCTACCTTCGCAGGACAATCAATTTTAGAGCCTGAAGTAGCTGGAAAAATAATGAATAGGATGCGGAATAAATCAGGCACCCCATTACATGATGATTTGACTGGAAGAGAAAAAGAAATCCTGCTTTTGATAGCACAAGGAAAAACAAACCAGGAGATAGCCGATCTATTATTTATTGCATTAAAAACGGTAAAGGTACATGTTAGTAATATTTTAGGCAAACTCGAAGTTCAAGATAGGACGCAGGCAACAATATATGCTTTTCAACATGATCTCATCCAATAAGTGCCAGAAGAAAAGGTTCAAATCGATTCACTGATTTGAACCTTTTAAAATTTTCCAAAAAAACAGTTGCATTTTATAACTAAATAGCATACTCTGTATTATAACAACAAATCAATACCACTAACTGTTATATATAAGGAGGAGTATTATGACAATCGTTCAATGTCAACAATGTGGGGAAAGGTTTGATAGCAAAAGTCTTATGCTTGAATGCGAACACTGTTTATCAAAAAAAGAAGAGTAATTTTTTTGTTTCACCTGTATTATAACAATATATATTTAGTTAATTTGTTATGTAACAATATTGAGTGGAGGGAATACATGATTAAATCAGGAGAAAATATACACATTAACAAGTTAGTTGAACATAACGAAGCAATTGAAAAAATTTTATCGTTTGAGGCGCTATGCTTTTTGGAAAATATTCACAACAAATTTAATGATAGAAGGAAAAGCTTGCTGAAAAGCAGGGCAGATGTTCAAGAAGAATTTAACAAAGGTAAGAAGCCCGACTTTTTGGTTACTACAAATCATATTAGAGAATGCGGCTGGACAATTGCACCACTTCCTGAGGACTTGTTAGATCGCCGTGTTGAAATAACAGGACCAGTTGATAGAAAGATGATTATTAATGCATTAAATTCTGGGGCTAAAACATTTATGGCAGACTTTGAAGATTCTTCTTCTCCCACTTGGGAAAATATGATGAATGGGCAGAAGAACCTGTACGATGCTATTCGTAAAAATATTGATTTTAAAAATGATAGTGGTAAGGAATATAAACTTAATAATGATACTGCAGTGTTAATGGTACGACCACGTGGATTACATTTACTTGAAAAAAATATGACTGTCAACGGTACTGAGATGTCCGCTAGTTTAGTAGATTTTGGACTATATGTTTTTCATAATGCACGTGAATTGCTAGCGAATGGTTCTGGTCCTTATTTTTATCTTCCAAAGCTTGAGAATCATTTAGAAGCCCGACTCTGGAATGATGTGTTTGTATTTGCTCAACAGGAATTAGGTATTCCTATAGGTTCAATCAAGGCAACTGTATTAATTGAGACAATTCCGGCTGTCTTTGAAATGGACGAAATTTTATACGAATTAAAGGATCATTCGGCTGGATTAAATTGTGGTCGTTGGGATTATATTTTTAGCTTCATCAAAAAGTTTCATCAGGATCCAAGCGTGCTATTTCCTGACAGAGCTGTTGTAACTATGGAAACACACTTTATGCGATCTTACTCACAGCTGGCAATCCAAACCTGTCACAAACGTGGCGCGCCGGCAATAGGTGGTATGGCAGCTCAAATTCCTATCAAAGGCGACGAACGAGAAAATCAAAAAGCCTTTGCTAAGGTCAAAAAAGATAAAGAGCGTGAAGTGAATGATGGTCATGACGGTACATGGGTTGCACATCCAGGGATGGTTAACCTGGTTCTTGATATTTTTAATAAGCATATGCCATCTAAAAATCAGATTACGAAGCCTTTACGTTATGTCCAGGTTACACAAAAAGATTTACTTGCACTGCCTGAAGGTACAATTACTGAAGAAGGACTACGGACGAATATTCGGGTTGGAATTCAGTATATTGCTGCTTGGTTACAAGGTAAAGGCGCAGTTCCAATTAATAATTTAATGGAGGATGCTGCAACGGCGGAGATATCACGTGCACAAGTTTGGCAATGGACACATCACCCTGATGGTGTACTAAGTGATGGGCGCAAGATAGATTATGCGCTAGTTGATCAAGTACTAGCAGAAGAATTACAACTGATTATAGACAATGGGACGTATGAAATTGTTAGTTATGCCGAAGCGGCTAAACTCTTCAATCAATTGATTAAGGATGATCTGTTTGCCGACTTTTTAACAATTCCTGCATACAATTTATTAAATCAAGGGGGAAATAGGTAATGGGACAAAAACGAATAGCTGAGCTAAATGAACAATGGGAAAGTGATGTAAGATGGGTTGGGATTAAACGACCATTTAAAGCAGAGGATGTTATCAGACTTAGAGGTTCTGTTGATATCGAGCATACTTTAGCTAAGAGAGGTGCTGAAAAATTATGGCAGATTCTAAACGGTGAGGGCTATATCAATGCATTAGGAGCTTTGACTGGGAATCAGGCTGTCCAACAGGTTAAAAGTGGATTAAAAGCAATTTACTTAAGTGGCTGGCAAGTGGCGGCTGACGCAAATTTGGCAGGTCATATGTATCCGGACCAGAGTCTTTATCCAGTGAATAGTGTCCCCCAGGTAGTCAAAAAAATTAATCAGGCATTACAACGCGCTGATCAAATTCACTTTTCAGAAGGTGATACGGAAATTGATTGGTTTGCACCAATTATTGCAGATGCGGAAGCGGGATTTGGAGGCCAATTAAACGTATTCGAACTGATGAAGTCTATGATTGAATCAGGTGCTGCTGCTGTTCATTTTGAAGATCAACTATCTTCAGAGAAAAAATGTGGTCACCTTGGTGGCAAAGTATTGCTTCCAACCCAAACGGCTGTCAAAAATTTAATTGCTGCTCGATTTGCAGCTGATGTTATGGGAACATCGACTCTTGTAATAGCGCGTACCGATGCAAATGCTGCAGATTTAATTACGAGTGATTTTGATCCACAAGACCAAGAGTTCATTACAGGGGAGCGAACACAGGATGGTTTTTATAGAACGAAAGCAGGAATTAATCAGGCAATTGCACGTGGCTTATCATATGCACCATATGCAGACCTGATTTGGTGTGAAACTTCTGAACCAAATTTAAAAGAAGCACAACAATTTGCTGACGCTATTCACGAAAAATATCCTAACAAATTGCTGGCTTACAATTGTTCTCCTTCATTTAATTGGAAAAGCAAATTAACAGATAAGGAGATTGCAATTTTTCAAAATGAATTAGGTAAAATGGGATATAAGTTCCAATTCGTTACACTCGCTGGATTCCATGCATTGAACCATAGCATGTTCGAATTAGCAAGAAAATATAAGGACAAGGGGATGGCTGCCTACTCGGAGCTTCAACAAGCAGAGTTTGCAAGTGAACAATATGGGTACAGCGCAACAAGGCATCAGAGAGAGGTTGGAACCGGCTATTTCGATGAAGTGGCACAGGTTATTTCCGGTGGTACTTCATCAACTACTGCTTTAAAGGGTTCAACAGAATCGGAACAATTCACATGATAAAACTATAAAGAAATACCACTCTTAATTAGAAGAGTGGTATTTCTTTGGCAGCTAAGAAAGTATAAATCCCTTCTTACTGCATAAGTGCAACTAAGGCTTGGAGATAAGCCAAGCCAAGTGTTCTAATTATTCATCCATACAATGACAGAATTTCGTAACGAGATTTGAGATAGACACTAATTCATACAAAATAATAAGTTCTGGTGTAAAGTGAGTAGGATGATGTTCATTATTTGTTGTAATATCCCCGTTATCTTCCCAAAATTGCTTCATTAATAAATTCAGTTGTATTTGATGCTTGTTTTCATTATAATCGGTGGGATTTTGCAAGCTTGCGGCTAACTCGTTTACTGCAGTCAAAATCATATTTCGTTCATCCTGTGACCAGGATATATCCAACATTTGAGTATTCAATACGTTATCCAAGTGGTATTGAATCATTCGCAATACCGCTAGTTGCTTTTCTGTTCCAAGAAAAGTTGCTTGTTCACTGCCTACTAATGGGTGAAACTTACTCTCATCCTTTTGAAATTGTACTAGCTTTTCTGTTCTATCCGATTTTTTGTCTAGTTTTAGAATCATTTCCTGTTTATTTGTATTTTCATCGGTTGATTTATCCAAGATACCAAAAAATATTTTTTTAATGAGAATGCCAGTATCTTTTGCAGTAGTTTGTACACTCTTACTAATTTCTTTTGTATAGTGTGGGGGTAAAACAAACATATTAACAGCAGTAGAAACTAGTAAACCAACAGTAGTAGTACCCAGTCGAATAAAAAAAGAAATAAGATAATTACTGTGAATAACGTCGACCATGGCAACTGACGTAAGTGTTGCTACAAGTAAGCCAGCATGCAGATTAAGTTTAAAACATATTGCAATTGTAAAAACTGCAGCAAATGTGTACGTAATTGGAGAGTCACCAAAAACCGATATGAAGAACACTGCAAATGCTGAACCAATTGCGGATGCTGGAAATCGAATAATTCCTTTTTTAATAGAATCAGACACAGTGGGTTCAACTGTTACAATTGCTGTAATAACAGCAAATACCGGTGGCCAATTTAATAACTCACAGATCCATGCAGTTAAGAAAATAGCGACACCGGTTTTAATTACTCTACTACCAACAAATTGAGATATTTTCATGATTGAACTCCTTAGGGTATGATAGTCTAGATTCTATCTTTTCAGTTAAAAGGGTATTTTGCAACTATTTTTTTAAAACGATTCGTGTAAGGAATAGGAAAATGGGGTAAATGATAAAATATAACCTATATGGAGAGTATGAGTAAATGATAACGATAGTAGCACAAAACCAGAATGAGTCAGTTAAAGAAGTAACATTAGAAGATTTTAAAAATAAGTCCTATGATTGGTATTGGGTTGACCTTGACACTCCGAGCGATGTAGAAACAAAGCTTTTGGAAACTGATTTTGGATTTCATCCATAAGCTGTTGAAGATTGTGTTCATGATTTGCAACGACCAAAACTTGATTACTATGATGACCATACTTTTTTTGTTATTCATTCAATAGAAGAAAAGTCATTAACTAAAAGGGAAATAGACATTTTCATTGGTGATGATTATATTGTAACGTATCATAAGCAACCTTCAACATATACAGATTCGGTGAAAAGTTTATTAAGAAGAAGTAATGACAAGGATGCATTTGATGAATATTATGTTTTCTATCAATTACTGGACTTTGTTGTGGATCAATATTTCCCAATAGTATATGAAATAGAAGACCATATAAATGAGATCGAGGACAATACAAAGAAACTGTCAATGGAAAATTTGTTGGAGCAGTTATTTGACCGAAGAGGAGAACTACTTCTGCTACGTCAAATTATTCACCCAATGCGTGATTTGTTATATAGAATTCTTAACTCTCATCATCTTGATGGGGTCCAGGAACGGAAGGAGTACTTTGCGGATATTCATGACCATTTGATAAAAGTAGCGGACATTACCGCATCAAATCGTGAGTTAACACAGGACGTTCGAGACAGTTATTTATCTTTAAATGCACACCAGACAAATAGAACCATGCAGGTACTTACCATTATCTCAGTTATTTTCATGCCATTAACGTTTATCGTTGGAATTTATGGAATGAATTTCACACATATGCCTGAGCTGGACGAAAAGTACGGTTACCTTTTCATATGGGTCATTATGATTACAATTTCAGTTACAATGTACCTATGGTTTCGAAAAAAAGGTTGGTTCGAGTAAAAGAGTGCGCTTATCTGCAATACGTGGATAAGCTATTTTTTTACAAAAAAAATGAAAGCTTTGTAAATAAATTAATGACGGTTTAGCTTGTGGCCTAGGTTTATCGAAACTTGTCCTTCATCGTAAATTAAATTTAATGTAAATTCAGAGAGGATTTCATCAAAAATGAAACATAATTGTAATATTACTATAACATGCGTGTCACTTTAAGATGATATACTACGAATTGCCTAGGAAATCTAGAATGTTTTAATACATAAAAAAAATAGATATAGAGGACACCATCATATATTTGAGAAATAGGGGAAGCGGGGAATTTAATTGAAGAAATTATCAGTTACACTGACTACTATAGTGGTAGTTGGTTTAGGAAGCCTTTTCGTCAATAACCCAGTCCAGGCTGATACCATAAATACGAAATCAGAAATACATAGTGAAAAAGCAGAAATAAAAGCTAATCTATCAAAAGCTGAGAGCGAACTGGCGGATGTTATGATAGAACTAGATGAACTGGATAAAAAAATTGAGGAAGTAGAAAAATCCTTAAAAGAAAATCAAGAGAAAATGAATGAGATTGAAAATAAGATAGAAGATAAGCAAGCGGAAGTAACTGCACTAGAAGCTGAAATTGAAAAATTGGAAGCTGAAATTAAAGCTCGGTTTGAGATATTGCAGGACCGTATGGTTTCCTACCAAAAAACTGGTGGAAATATTGGGTACATGGACGTAATTTTTGGATCTAGTAGTTTTGGAGAATTCATTAGTCGTGTAACAGCAGTCAACAAGATTACTAGCTCCGATGCTAAATTAATGGAAGAACAGCAAAAGGCACAGGATTTAGTAAAGGAAAAACAAGCTGACATTGAAAAGAATCTCGCAGATTTAAATGACATGAAAGATGAACTTAAAGGTGTTAAAGACACCATTTTAAAACAAAAAAAAGAAGCCGAAGCTGAAAAAGAAAAACTTGAAGGCAAAAAACAAGATTTACAAAAAGTAAAAGAAAATTTAGAAATAAAAGACCAAAGAATGGATGCTTTAGAAGCTGAAATCAGCGAAAGAATTGCACTAAGCTACATGGAACAGCAGAGTTCAGATGAAAATAATAATTTGGAAACACTAGGTAAGAAAGAAACGCAGGATACTAACCAAACAGTATCACGGGGATCTGGTAATCTACAATGGCCAACTATAGGCGGTTATGTATCTAGTAATGTAGGAATGCGTTGGGGCCGTATGCATAAGGGAATGGATATTGCGAGACCGAGCAACCGAGCTATCCTAGCAGTTGATAATGGCGTAGTTGTAGAAGCGAGAAGTTCTGCCGGATTTGGTAACAAAATTGTAATTGATCACCAGAATGGAATGAAATCGATTTATGCACATCTCTCTTCTATCCAGGTTCAACCAGGACAAAGAGTTGGACGTGGAAGTAAAATAGGTATTATGGGTTCAACAGGAAATTCAACAGGCGTTCATTTACACCTTGAAATTTACGTAAATGGAGCATTAAAAAGACCATCCGATTATTTTTAAATGATTTATGAGCTTATACGGGGAACTCTGAAAAATAGATTCTATTTTTCAGAGTTTTTTTGTATGGCATTTGAAAAAAAGTTTAATTGACAAAATCTATAAATTGCGACGTAACCTACCGTTACGGAAATAAACTCGCGCACCTTAGGGAGGCTGGTGAGCCCCCTCGCGCTACGTACTACGCGGTCGCACCGATGTCTTTCCTCCCGCAGAAGTCTTCGTGTATTTCCTTCGCTGGCATAGCGCATAAAAACGACCATCATAATAAATACAAATAGCTTTATACTGATTGATTGAAGCGTAGGACAGTCGACTCCTGCGGGAACAGCGCGAGTCCGAAGACCCCGGAAGAAGCGTTCTTTGCTTCTGAGGAGACTGAGGCCGTGCCCGCGGAAAGCGACTGCCCGGAGCGGAAATCAGTGCAGTAGCAACGTCGCACTTTACATCAACTAGGAAGCTTTGCGTAAGTATAACCTTACACACTAGAACTTCTATGAATGCTTTGAAGATAGTGTTTGGGCTGGTCAAGCCTTATTTTATTTGTTAAAAATCCCCTAGTAGTGTACCGTTGAAAAGGTTAACTCTACCAAACTCTTAAAATTGATTTTTTCACTGGTGAGCTCTGATATTATAAAGACGAATTATGCAGTGTAATCTTGGCTTTTTCAAACATATTAAGGTGAAGCATTACTTGTCATCTATTTTTCAGGGTTTAAAAAGTGGAAAAAGAGGAAACGATATATATGTTAATCTCACATATATATTGTTTCGAAGTGCGCACTCACTCATTTATTTATTGCAAAAAATCATAGGCGAAAGAAAGGACTAATAATGGAAAAACATACATATAAAAATCCTGTATTCTTCATTTCAGTAACAATTGTAGCATTCTTGGTAATCTTCGGTGCATTTTTGCCTGTAAAATTTGGGAATGTAGCAACAAAACTACTTAAATTAACTACTTATAACTTTGGTTGGTTTTTTCTGTTATCAGTATTCATATTTGTTTTATTTTTAATTGGAATCTCTATTACCAAATATGGAAAAGTCCGACTTGGTCCTGCAGACTCCAGACCGGAATACCCATTTTTCACCTGGATCGGCATGCTTTTCTCAGCAGGGTTTGGTGCTGGTTTAGTATTCTGGGGAGTAGCAGAGCCAATGAGTCACTTCTTTGCTACACCGTTTGCAAACGTAGACGGTCAGACCGAAGAAGCTGCAAGAATAGCAATGGGATATGCCTTTTTTCATTGGGGTGTAAGCCAATGGTCTGTCTTCGCAATTGTCGGGCTGGTTATAGCCTTTTTGCAATTTAAAAAAGGTAAAAAAGGATTAATATCAAATTCTATCAAACCTGTCATAGGAAAAAATAAAGGTATCGCTATAACGATTGATTCCTTAGCTGTAATAGCAACTGTTATGGGCGTGGCAACCTCATTGGGACTAGGTATCCTACAAATGAATGGTGGATTAAAAACAGTATTCGGTGTCCCTGACTCCTTGTGGATACAAATAGCAATTGCTGGAGTCATGTTATTAACATATTTACTATCCTCTAGTACAGGATTGAATAAAGGCATTAAATGGCTAAGTAACCTGAACTTAGGTCTTTGCTTATTACTTTTACTATTCGTATTTTTCACAGGTCCTACAGTATTTATATTAAATACATTTGTACTGGGTCTAGGGGATTATTTTACAAACTTTATTCAGTATAGCTTACGTTTGTCACCATATACCGGTGATACTTGGGTACGTGATTGGACAATTTTCTATTGGGCATGGGCAATTGCTTGGTCGCCTTTTGTTGGCGCATTCGTAGCGCGTGTTTCAAAGGGAAGAACGATTAGAGAATTTGTCTTTGGTGTCCTAATCGTGCCACCTGTAATTGCTTGTTTATGGATCGCAGCATTTGGGGGCACTGCATTATTCAGTGACTTGAATAATGGAACGCAAATTGCAGAAGCAGTTAACAATGATCTAGCTGTTGCTTTATTTCAAACATTTGGCAGTCTACCGTTAACCAACATTATGTCGATACTGGCAATATTTTTGATTTTCACTTTCTTAGTGACATCAGCCGATTCAGCAACATATATTTTAGGGAGCATGACATCAAAGGGTAGTTTAAATCCTGGAATTGGTGTGAAGATAATATGGGGCACTTTAATCACTGCTATTGCAGTAGTGTTACTGGTAGCTAAAGGACTAGAAGCATTACAAACCGCTTCACTCGTTTCAGCATTACCTTTTACCATTATATTGCTGTTAATGTTAGTATCATTTCTGAAGATGCTGAAGAAGGAAAAAATACCAACTAAAAATGATTAAATCAAAGCGTAGTTAAAGCCTTTTCCTTTAACTGCGCTTTGTCAGTTTTCATCACTAAGTGAAGTGACTGCGGAAGTGGTGATTCCAATCACGACAATCATAATGGCTGAAAAGAAAATATGCGCCTGGGGCATGAGTAACCAGCCCAAAAGTATTACAAATATATCCATGAAAAAAATGAGTATCCCCACATTAATAGCTGTCATTTTTGAAATCATCAACGCTAATAAATCCGTACCACCTGCGCTAGATTTAGCTTTTAGCATCATTCCAATACCTAACCCTATAAGTGTACCGCCACTAAGTGCAGAAGTTAGGATTGGAAAAGAGGAAACATGAGATAATGGATGGAACAAGTCAATAAAGAAAGAGCTGATTAATAAACCATGTATACCATTGTAGAAGTAGCTTCTGACATATTTCCAGGCAAATAAATATACAGGCAGACTTAAAAGTATAATTGTTAAACCGGGTTTTAAGTCGAAGGTGTATTTTGCTATTAATCCAATTCCTATTATCCCTCCATCAAGCAAGTGGTTGGGTATGACAAAGAGGTTTATACCTAATGCAATGAACAAGCTTCCAATTAGAATTACTATCATCTTTTTAATCATATATACGCCACCCTTGTCCCAATACTGTATATGTATGCATGATAGGTGAGTATATATACTTATGTTAGACTTGAGATTGAGTTTAGCTTATAATTTATATAAAAGATGTCATTTAATAACATACATAAATGAATTTGTGTAATTATTGCCCCAAAAAATGATTGCTTCACATTTAATCAATTCAGGAGGTGAAATCCTTGTATTTCAAGTACAAGGATGCTAATTGGTAATAGTAAACTTACTCATGGTTGTCATATTGATTGTTTTGACAGCTTTCTTTGTGGCAACAGAATTCGCAATAATAAGGGTGCGAGCTACACGTTTAGATAACTTAATAGCTGAAGGAAATAAAAGTGCGGTATCTGCAAAAAAACTTGTAGATAACTTAGACGCATATTTATCAGCGTGTCAATTGGGAATAACAGTTACTGCATTAGGGCTAGGCTGGTTAGGAGAGCCAACTGTAAAACACTTATTGGATCCAATTTTTATTAATTGGGGTGTCAATGAGGGGACGTCTGAAATACTATCTTTTATAATTGCTTTTTCTGTTATTACATTCCTACATGTAGTTCTGGGTGAGTTAGCACCGAAAACAATTGCAATTCAAAAGGCCGAAAAAATCACATTGCTCTTAGCCCGACCATTAATATTCTTTTATAAACTGATGTATCCATTCATATGGCTGTTAAATGGTTCAGCACGGATTTTTATTCGCATGTTTGGATTTAATCCTGTGAATGAACACGAAGTTGCACATTCTGAGGAAGAACTTAGACTTATTCTTTCTCAAAGCTATAAAAGTGGTGAAATAAACCAGGCTGAAATGAGATATGTTACAAATATCTTTGAATTCGATGATCGAGTCGCAAGAGAGATTATGATACCGCGAACGGAAATGATTTGTTTTTTTGCAGAAGATAGCTTTGAAGAAAATCTTGATGTAATAAAAGAAGGACAGTTTACCCGCTATCCAGTGGCAGATGAAGATAAAGATCATATTATTGGATTGGTAAATATTAAAGAAATATTCACAGGACATATCACAAAGGGAAAAGAAACTTTAGAGGATTATATCCGTCCGATTCTGCATATTACGGAGGCTACACCGATTAAACAAGTGTTAATAAAAATGCAGAAAGAGCGTATTCATATGGCAATTGTTATTGATGAATATGGTGGCACTGCAGGATTGTTAACAGTAGAAGATATCTTAGAAGAAATTGTTGGTGATATCCGTGATGAGTTTGACACGAATGAAAAGCCAATGATTGAGAAAATAAATGAAACTACAACATTGGTAGACGGTAAGGTCCTTTTAGATGAAATAAATGAGCTATTTGGCATTGACTTGGAAGATGATGAAGTAGATACCATTGGCGGATGGATAATTACACATAATATGGACGCTGTAAAAGGGAGTAGTATTGATTTTGAAAATCATCAATTTATTGTCGAAGAAATTGATGGGTATCAAATAAAGAAAATAAAAGTAATAAAAGCTTAGGGACATACTTGGAATATAAACGAAGGTATAAAGTCCGGGGGGGTATCTATTTAGATATCGTTTCGGACTTTTACTTTTAGGGAGTGCAATGGCTTTGAAAAATGAATGGAACATAGTATTTGTAGCAGGTTTATTTGAAATTGGATGGGTTGTTGGATTAAAGCACGCGGACAGCTTGTTGGGTTGGATTGGTACTGTTATATCGATTTATGTTAGCATGCAACTCTTAATTATTGCTTCAAAAAAGTTACCAGTGGGGACAACCTATGCGGTTTTCACAGGAATTGGGACAGCTGGAACAGTAATTTTGGACATTGTAATGTTCGATGAGCCATTTAGCCTGTTAAAAATTAGTTTAATTATAGTGCTGCTTGGCGGTGTAATGGGATTAAAAACTGTATCCTTTGAAGAAAAGGGGGGAAAGGAATAATGGCTTGGTTGTTTTTGGCTATTGCTGGTGTTGGTGAAGTTATTGGTGTAATTGGAATAAATAAGATTAATAATAATAAAAGCTGGCAATCCTTTGCCCTTTTATTTGGAGGATTCAGCGGCAGTTTCCTGTTTTTAACACTCGCAATGGAAACGATTCAAATGAGTACTGCCTATGCAGTTTGGACAGGAATTGGAACGGTTGGAAGCGTATTAATAGGGATGTTTTTATATAAAGAGTCAAAGGACTGGCGCAGGTTGGTTTTCATAGGTATGATCTTGGTTGCAGCTGTTGGGCTTAAATTGATTAGTTAATTGATGTTTACTAACTTAAAAATTCGGTAATACAAGTAATGACATTATTTGTAAAGGAGTTTGATACTGTGGATTTCTCAAAACAAATAAATCATTTGGAAAAGGTAAACAAAGATAATTCGAGTAAAGTTTTTTCGATGTATTTAAATACCGACCCATCAGATCCTGAACAACAAGGTGGTAAATGGAAAATTCATTTGAAAAAAGGATTGAAAAACTTTGAGAGTTATTTAACAAAAGATGATAACCAACAAGAACTGCGGGACTTTCAAACTGTTAAAGAAAAAGTACGCAATTTTGTAGTAGAAAATGAACAAAATTTTCGTAAAGGGATCATTTTATTTGCCACTGCTGATGATGAAGTATGGTTTGCGGAACGCGTTCAAATGAGGGTTAAGACTGAATTTTTCTGGGAGAATGAACCGATTACTGACCAACTTAAACAATTACACGAAAATTTCCCGAAGTCCGGAATCATACTGGTACAGCAGGATAGAATTAAGCTTGTGGATGCAGAATTGGGAGAAATTAATGATACTGATAACTATGCGTTAGATATTGAGACAGATAATTGGAGACAAATGACCGGTCCACATAAAGCGGATTCCTCTATGGGGAGTGGAGGTAAAAGCACCCAAAAGGATAATTTTAACGCCCGATTTGAGGCAAACAAACATAGGTGGTATAAGAGTATAGCACCAACTGTAGACAAAAAAGCTAAGGAACATCAGTGGGAGAAAATCTTCATTGTAGGTAATAAGGATGTAGCGAGTGAAATTGAAACAAACATGAATAAGTCTGCAGATCGTATTATTCAGAAAAATTTGTTGGATCATGATGAATCGAAAGTTCTTGAGGAAATATTTGCGTAAACGTTTAGAGCTGAATGAAAATTCAGCTCTATTTTTAAATTTCACTGTTTTGTAAAAGATTGTTGTTTTTGATACATAAAATGTATAAACTGCGACATAACTGCTGTGTTGACTTCCTACCACCTTTGCTAAATTGATGCTGATCCAGCGCTGCTGAAAAACACTCGCTTTCCGTGGGGAACGCTTCAGCCTCCTCGGAGCAAAACCCGCTCACTGCGGGGTCTTCAGACTGTTCTTTTCCCACTGGAGTCTCGCATTTTACCGCAGCTTCAGATAGCTTTATTCTCAAGGGAGAAGGGGTTCCGTGAAAATATAGGACTTAGACGCCGTTACGGCAGAATACGAAGACTCCTACGGGAACAGCACGAGTCCGAAGACCCCGGAAGAAGCGTTCTTTGCTTCTGAGGAGACTGAGGCCGTGCCCGTGGAAAGCGAAGTATTCTGCCGGAACGGCGGCGTCGAAAGAATTTTCACTATGTCGCAGTTCATATCAACTGCGAAGATTAAAAACAAAATATCTTATTAAAAGTGCCTTAAATTTCATATAGTATGAAATAAACAAATAGAAATGATACAGATAATGAGCATAAAACATATGTAATTGCTTTCAAGTATTTTTTATCTAAAACTAATTGCAGAGTCTCATTTCCAAATGTAGAAAAGGTTGTGAATGCTCCACTAAAACCCACACCAAGAAATATCCACGTCCAATCTGCAAGTATATTTGTTAAATGCAATCGAAACAAAACTGCTAAAAAAATAGAGCCAGTAATATTAGCAATCCAGGTCCCAATCAGATTTTTATTGAATTTGATGGAAATGTAAAATCGAAGTATACTACCTAAAAATCCCCCAAGCGAGACTAGTATTATAGTCATGAATCAACACACCTTCTATTTGCTACCCAAAAACCCGTGTAACAAAAAAGTAACCCACCTACAATACTAAGAAAAACGTATCCCAGGGCGAGTACGATAGTTGAGTTGTACAAGTTCACAGTTTCTACCATGAATGTTGAAAACGTTGTAAAAGAACCAATGACACCCGTGGTAATTGCTGCGAAAAGGTGAGGAGCAATTTTTTCTTTTATAGCAGGTTGTCCTAGTATAAAGCTTAATAAGAAACATCCGATAAGATTTGCTGTTAAAGTCCCATATGGAAAGCCAATTTCAACTGGCGTAAGAGATGAAATACCATAACGGCCCACAGCACCAACCATGCCACCAAATCCTACTGCTAGATAAATGCTTCTGGATTGAGAATCTATTTTCATGCAGTTTTACATGAGGGACATAGCCCATAAATCTCAAATTTATGACCCTCAACCAGGTAATTCGCTAGCGTATTTTCAATTTCATTCATTGGGCAGACAGCTATCTCTTTGGTTTTTCCGCAATCTTTACAGATAAAATGATGGTGATGGTGGTGGGAACATGATATTCTGAATTGCTTTTCTCCATTGAGTTCAGTTGTCTCTAAGATACCAACCTCATTAAACAGGTGTAAATTACGGTAAACCGTGTCAAAGCTGATTCCTTCATAGCTTGATTCCAAATAGGTGATCAGGTCTTTTGCTGTTCGATAACCATCAGTTTTAGCAAAATAGCCTATAATATCTTTTCTCTTCGTAGTTGTTTTATAACCTGATTCGTTTAATTTATCCATAGCATCCTGCAACTTCATTTAATTCACCACTCTCTTTCCAGGAAATTTTTTGATTCCAATTGAAATGAGTAAAATAATAATGGAGATAAGTACAATCGTTCCACCAGGTGGAATACTGAAATAGTAACCAGAGAACAATCCTAGAATAACAGCCAATTCTCCAAATATTACCGATAAACCAATCGTTTGTTTAAATCCTCGTGACAATTGCATGCTTGCAGCAACAGGTAAGGTCATTAAAGCAGATACTAGAAGAACTCCTACGATACGAATCGAAGCTGCGATCACTAAAGCTGTTAATACAATGAAAAGAAGATGAATTGCCTTAGAATGTATCCCGGATACACTTGCATGTTCTTCATCAAAAGATAACGTAAATAATTCCTTGTAAAATAAAATAACGACTAGGACTACAAAAATTGATACACCTAAAATAGATAAAAAGTCTTTTTGACTCACAGCTGAAACAGAACCAAATAGGTAATTGAATAGTTCAGTATTAAAGCCATCTGCAAGTGAAATAAAAATAACACTCAATCCTACTCCACCTGATAAAATAATCGGAATCGCAAGTTCCTGGTAGGATGTATAAATCCCCCTTAGCTTTTCAATCAGAATTGAGCCCAGCACCGAGAAAATCATTCCCCCGTAAAGTGGAGTTATAATGGTAGTCGCAAACTTTTTTTCCAGCAATAGACCGAATGCAATCCCAGCTAGCGTGACATGGGATAGTGCATCTGCAATTAATGATAAACGTCTAACAACAATGAACGTACCAAGCAGTGGCCCGATTATACCAATTAAAAGTCCTGTTAAAAATGTATTTCTTAAAAATTCATATTCTAATATATCTGCAAACATAAAGTATCCTCCGTATTAATGATCGTGTGTAACTAGGTTTATTGGGTGGCCATAAAAATGAGAAAGATCCTGCTTCGTTAAAGATGAATATTCTGCTGGATCACCATGAAAATATAATGTTTTGTTTAGGCAAACGATATCTGTTGCATGTTCCGTCATAATACCTGTGTCGTGGGTTACCAACAATAAGGTAATATTACGTTCTTGGTTTAGTTGATGCAGCAGTTCATAGAAGCGTTGAACATTTTCGTTATCGACACCGACAGTCGGTTCATCTAAAATTAATAGCTTTGGATCATTAACCAAGGAGCGCGCTATAAAAACACGTTGTTGCTGTCCACCTGAAAGATTACCAATGTTTTGATGAGCATAGTCACTCATGCCAACTTGGTTAATAGCCTGCGAAACTTTAGCCTTATCTTTTTTGGTGAAGAATTTCAGGTAACCAATCCTCGCAGTCAACCCCATTGAAACAACTTCAAAAACAGTAGCGGGAAAACCTTTATTAAACGTATTGGATTTTTGAGATACAAAACCAATGTGATTCCAGTTTTTAAACTTTCCAATTGGCTCATCAAACAGTGAAACTGAGCCGTTATCAGGCTTTAATAAACCTAAAATCAATTTAATTAGTGTGGTTTTTCCTCCTCCGTTTGGACCAACCAAGCCCATAAACGCGCCTTGGGGTATGTCGAAGTTGATGTTAGTTAGTACTGGTTTTTTTTCATACGCATAATCAACGTCTTTCAATGAAATAATAGTTTTACTCATTTGATATTCACCACCTATAATTAATTCTGGCCTTTTTAATAATTATTCCATTAGTTCGTAGCTTGATCCAGGACTTCAAGATTACGTTTCATTAAAGATAAGTAATCCTCTTCATTTTTAATATTCTTTTCTGTTAAAACAGAAAGGTTATGAATATAAAGAGCCTTTGCGTCTATCTGCTCCTGAATTACTTTTGAAACACGGTCAGATCCATTTTGTTCAAAAATAACGTATTCAAGATTTTTTTCTTTAGCTTTATCAATAATTTGTGTCAGTTCTTTTTGGGAGGGTTCATCACTTGTAGTGAGACCATTTATAGAAATTTGCTTAATTCCGTAACGCTCTTCCCAATAACTGTATGCAGCATGAGAAACTAAAATCTCTGTATGCTCCTTTGCTTGAAGTGTTTTTTGAAAACGTTTATCCAGGGCCAATAAGTCATTTTTCAGTGATTCAAAGTTTTCACTGTAAACCTCTTTTTTTTCTGGGTTTAACTCAATAAGCTTTTCTTTTATTATTTCAGACATCTCAATCATTCGAACTGGATCTAACCAGATATGTGGGTTGTGATCACCGTGTGGATGTCCATCCGATGGTGTTTCTTCATGATGGTCTGCTTCATCTTCTTTTTCATCAGTATGGAACAGACCTTCGTGTGCCCCTATTTCTAGCAAAGCAACATTTTCATTTTTCAGTGCATCTGCAGCGTTTTCCGCAAATCCTTCCATCCCTGCACCCATATAGATGAATGCACTACTTTTTGCAATCGAAGCCATCATTTTTGATGTAGGTTCATATGTATGTGCATCAACACCAGGAGGATAAACGGACTTAACATTAACAGTGGAGCCACCAATTTGTTCTGTCGCATACTGGATCGGGTAAATGGACGTATAAATATCCACCATCCCATCTTGCTGATCTCCATCAGAGGAAGGGGAATTACAACCAGTTACAATAAGTAATGAGAAAAATAATGAAATAAACGTGATGAATTTGGTCAAAATAAGTGCCTCCTCAATTTTTAACACGCAACGAACCTTCGCCATTAAATCCTGACGATAAGCCATCTTTTCTAATACTAAAAATATCATATCGTAATCATTACGATTTGTAAACAGTAATGATTACGATATTAATTTGACACAAATTAGTGCATTTTATACAACCTTAACTATTGATAGTAAAACAGCAATGCTTATCTCAGTAAATGGACAAAATCGCTGAATTGTTGCTGTTATTGATACCATAAAAGAATCTACTGTTGAGACAGTCAGGCAAGTAAAGGAACATGGACTTGTAGTTATTACGCCACTGGGGAAAATGAACGTACTGCGCAGGTAATTGCAAGTCAGGTTGGAATAGAAAAGTTATTGCACAGGTTTTACCAAAGGAAAAAGCGGATAAAGTAATAGTATACAACAAAAAGGTAAAATGGTGGCAATGGTTGGGGATAGTATTAATGATGCTACAGTTCTTGCAGTTGCCGACATTGGAATAACCCTTAACACAGGAACTGAAACAGCTATTGAAGCAGTCGAAGCAACGATTCTTGATAGTGACCTGCTACTTATATCTAAAGCAATTCGATTAAGTGATTCTACCGTCCGAAATAGTAGACAGAATCTATTTAGGGGCTTTTGCCTATAAAATAATGCAGGAATTTGAATTACATTTGCAGCATTAGGTTTATTGGCACCATGGATTGTTTGTGCAGCTATGGCGTTCAGCTCAGTATGTGTTGTTACAAACTCGCTGATATTAAAGCGAGTAAAACTATAAAATTGAAAGAGGGATTGTTATGCAAACAACATTAGATGTTCGTGGAATGACGTGTGATCACTGTCAAAAAGCAGTGAAAGGTGCATTAGACGAGTTAAGAGGGGTTAAAGGTGTGGAGGTACATTTGGCTGCAGGGAAAGTCGATGTCAGTTACGATGACGCTGAAGTCACCGTTTCTGAGATGCGTGAAGCAATAGAAGATCAAGGGTATGACGTAGTAGCATAGACGAAAATGCTCCCCTTAGTTGGGGGGCAATTTTAAACTATTACTGAACCAAAAAAAAAAGTAGATTTTAGTAAAAAAATGTATATTTCTTTTTGTGAAAAAATGATAAACTATAGAAGCTTGGAAACATTGTTTTGTATAGGATTGGGGGAGGAAACTGATGGAGAAATTGATGCGTAACTTTTTTTTATTCTTGTCGAAAAATAAAGTACTCACAAAGCTTGCTAAAAAGTATGGTCTTAGGTTCGGGGCCGCTCGTTTTGTAGCAGGAGTTGACATTGACCATGCTGCAACGAAAATTAAAGAGATAAATGAAAAGGGATATGTCGTAACAATAGACCACTTGGGTGAATTTATCGACAACGAAAAAGAGGCAAGAGAGTCAGTTGAAGAATGTATTCATGCAATTGAAGTAATTGATGAACAAAAACTAGATTCACAGGTTTCTTTAAAATTAACTTCAATGGGCTTAGATGTATCAGAAGAACTCGTGATGAAAAATATGCGTGATATTCTGGATGCTGGAAAGAAGCATGGTGTTACAGTCACAATAGATATGGAAGACCACGAACGTCATAGAAAAACAATGGATATTTTTAAAGAATTAAAAAAAGAATACGAAAATCTTGGTACCGTTCTTCAAGCTTATTTATATGAGTCTGAAGATGATCTTGATGAGTTAAATGAATTTAATCCTTATTTGCGGCTTGTAAAGGGCGCCTATAAAGAGGCACCAGAAGTAGCATACCCAGTTAAAAAAGATGTAGACGATAACTACAAAAAAATTATAAAGAAGAACTTATTAAATGGTAATTATACAGCAATAGCAACTCACGACGAAGTTATTATTGATTATGTGAAAGAACTTGAAGAGGAACTTAGCTTGTCCCGTGAACAATTTGAATTTCAAATGCTTTTTGGAATTCGCAAAGATTTACAGAAAAAATTAATGGATGAAGGATATAAAATGCGTGTTTACGTACCCTATGGCAATGACTGGTATGGTTACAATATGCGCCGTTTAGCTGAACGTCCTGCTAACGTTTTGTTTGTATTAAAGGGTGTATTTAAAAAGTGATACGTAAAGGGTGTCTTGTGAAGACACCTTTTGAATTTATAAAACGCAGGCGAAAAATTGGAGCAAAATTATCTTGAAGAATTTTACTGATATTTATTGCGAAATGTCAGACTATAATATATAGTAAGTATTAGATGGATAGGCAACTATCTTTTATTTTTAACAGTAAAAATGAATGAGTATTCATTCAAATAAAGGTAGGGGGATATAACATGAAGCAAACAATCAAGCGCGCCGCGGTACTCGGCTCTGGTGTAATGGGATCCGGAATTGCTGCCCACTTGGCTAATGTAGGTATACCAACAATTATGCTCGATATTGCGCCTCGTTCTTTATCAAAAGTAGAAGAAAAAAAGGGATTAACATTAGAAGATCGTGTGGTTCGAAACAGGATTGCAGCTCAAAGTAAAGCAGCGCTTCTAAAACAAAAGCCAGCACCACTTACATCGAAAAGTAACCTTGAGTTGATTGAGGTTGGTAATATGGATGATGATATGGAAAAATTAGGCGATGTCGATTGGATTATTGAAGTCGTCGTTGAAAATCTGGATATTAAGAAAAAGGTTTTTGCAAATGTTGATAAATATAGAAAAAAAGGATCAATTGTAAGTTCCAATACTTCTGGTATTTCGGTTGAAGCTATGACTGAGGATTGTTCGGCTGATTTCCGTGAACATTTTCTAGGGACACATTTTTTCAATCCACCACGTTATCTGAAGCTACTTGAGGTTATACCTACTAAGGCTACTGACCCAGAAGTATTATCCTTCATGAAAACATTTGGTGAAGACGTTTTGGGGAAAGGTGTTGTCGAAGCAAAGGATACACCGAATTTCATTGCAAATCGTATTGGTACGTATGGACTTCTGGTGACTGTACAAGAAATGCTGAAGGGTGGATACAGTGTAGGTGAAGTCGATTCTGTAACAGGTCCAATGATTGGACGTCCAAAGAGTGCAACATTTCGTACATTGGACGTTGTCGGATTAGACACTTTTATTCATGTAGCTAACAATGTATATGATCAGGTTGATGGTGAAGAAAAAGAAATATTTAAAGTACCTGACTTTCTACTTAAAATGCAGGAAAACGGATGGTTTGGAGCGAAAAGCGGGCAAGGTTTTTTCCTTAAAAAGAAAGGCGAAAAAGGTAGTGAAATTCATGAGCTCAATCCTGAAACACTAGAATACGAGAGTCGCAAAAAACTTAAAACGCCAGCAACTGAAATGGCAAAACAAGCAAAAGGAACAAAAGGTAAATTGAAAGCGCTTGTAACTGCTAAAGGTGATAAGGCAAGCGATCTTATCTGGAACATTTCAAAGCCTGCATTAATCTATTCAGCAGATCTGCTTGGAGAAATTGCGGATGATATCGTGTCAATCGACCAGGCAATGCGCTGGGGATTTGGTTGGGAACTCGGACCGTTTGAAATGTGGGATGCTATTGGACTTCGCAAATCAGTTGAACGCATGCAATCTGAGGATGCAACTGTTCCAAGTTGGATACTAAAGATGTTGGAAGATGGCAATGAATTTTTTTACAAAACCGAAAATGGTAATGTTTATTACTATGATCAGGGAGAATACAAACAGCAAACGTTTAATAAAAAAGAAATTAACTTGAAACAATTAAAAAGTGTAAACGGCGTAATCAAAAGTAATACCGGTGCTAGTTTAGTAGATTTAGGCGATGGTGTTGCGGGATTAGAGTTTCATTCAAAAAGTAACGCAATCGGTTTAGATACGATGCAGATGATAAATTTCGCATTGGAGGAAGTCGACAAAAATTATCGTGGACTTGTTATCGGTAACCAAGGAAATAACTTCTCTGTTGGTGCAAACCTTGCTTTAATGTTATTTGAAGCACAGGACGACAACTTTTTTGAACTAGATATGGTTGTTAAACAGTTCCAAAATGTCGGAATGAATATTAAGTATTCAAATAAGCCTGTCGTTGTTGCACCATTTAATATGGCACTTGGTGGAGGTGCAGAGGTATCGTTACCAGCTGCTGCTATTCAAGCTTCGGCCGAGACGTATATGGGGTTGGTTGAGTTTGGTGTTGGATTAATTCCAGGTGGCGGTGGAACGAAGGAACTTTATTTAAAACAACTTCGTAATCTGCCAAAGGGTGTGAATTTTGACCTGACAAAAGTAGCAAATGATGTTTTTGAGAAAGTTGCAACAGCTAAAGTGTCAACATCAGCTGCAGAAGCACGTGAAAACGGCTTTTTAAACAGTCAGGATGATATTAGTGTTAATCCTGATCATTTATTGCACGATGCAAAGCAAAAGGTTTTGTCACTGGCAAATGCTGGCTACCAGGCACCAAAACGCGAAAAAGTACCAGTTGTTGGTGATTCAGGTTATGCAGCGATGCTAATGGGAGCAAAATCATTACAATTAAGTGGCTTTGCCTCAGCACATGATGTAAAGATTGCTGAAAAACTGGCATATGTTTTATCAGGTGGTCGACTTAAAGAAGGCACACTTGTTGATGAACAATTATTACTAGATTTAGAGCGGGATGCATTCCTAAGTTTAATTGGTGAACGCAAGACACAAGAACGAATGCAGCACATGTTGGTAAAAGGGAAACCGTTACGTAATTAATCAAAGAGGGGGAAGTAATGTGAAGGAAGCAGTAATTGTTGCAGGTGCAAGAACCCCTGTAGGAAGAGCAAAAAAAGGAACATTAGCGAATACAAGACCTGACGATTTAGCAGCATTAACAATTAAAGAAACATTAAAACGAGCAGGTAATTATGATGGGAATATAGACGACGTAATCATTGGCTGTGCAATGCCAGAAGCAGAACAAGGTGTAAACATGGGCCGGAATATTGTAGGTTTGGCCGGCCTCAGTCATACGGTCCCTGGTATTACAATTAATAGATTCTGTTCATCAGGTTTACAATCCATTGCATATGCAGCAGAAAAAATAATGGTTGGAGCCAGTGATTCCGTTATTGCAGGCGGTGCAGAATCAATGAGTTTAGTACCAATGGGTGGTCATGTCATTAAGCCCAATTCTAAGCTTGTACAAGATGCTCCAGGTTATTACATGTCCATGGGTCATACAGCAGAAGAAGTAGCAAATCGTTTCAATATATCTCGTGCAGACCAGGATGCTTTTGCAGTACAAAGTCATGAACGTGCTGCTAAGGCAATTCAAGAAGGTAGATTTAAAGACGAAATTGTTCCGGTTGAAGTAGTTGAACGCTTTGTAGGAAAAAACAATAAAATTGAAGAGAGATCTTCTGTATTTGACACTGATGAAGGAGTACGTCAGGGAACAACCACAGATGTATTAGGGAAACTGCGTCCAGCGTTTTCTGTAACAGGATCAGTTACTGCAGGAAACTCGTCACAAATGAGTGATGGTGCCGCATCTGTTCTTGTTATGGATCGAGAAAAAGCAGAGGCAGAAGGACTTACGCCACTAGTGAAGTTTCGTTCATTTGCTGTAGCTGGAGTTGAACCGGAGATCATGGGTGTTGGACCAGTAGAAGCAGTACCAAAAGCATTAAGAATTGCTGGTTTAGAGCTTTCTGATATTGGACTATTTGAACTAAACGAAGCTTTCGCATCGCAATCATTACGTGTCATCCAAGCGTTGAATCTAGACATAGATAAGGTCAATGTGAACGGTGGCGCCATTGCACTTGGACATCCACTAGGGTGTACAGGTACTAAGTTAACCCTTAGTCTCATTCATGAAATGAAACGCCGTAACGTACAATATGGAGTCGTTACCATGTGCATTGGTGGCGGAATGGGTGCTGCAGGTGTGTTTGAATTACTATAATCAAATCGTTTTAAACTATATTTTATTACGAAGGGGACGTTAAACATGAGCGAAACAAGAGAGAAAATTTTTAAGGGTGGGGCATTTTTAATAGAGGATATTACTGCAGACGATGTGATCACACCTGAGGATTTTACTGATGAACACAAGATGATTGCTAAAACAACTGAAGACTTTGTAAGTGGAGAAGTCTTGCCGAAAGTTGAGAACTTAGAAAACCATGAATTTGAATACTCAGTAGAATTATTAAAGAAAGCAGGCGAGCTAGGCTTATTGGGTGCTGATATACCTGAAGAGTACGGTGGTTTGGCTTTAGATAAAATCAGCTCATCATTAATAACTGAGAAATTTTCGCGTGCTGGTGGATTCTCTGTAACACATGGAGCACATGTAGGGATAGGAACACTACCGATTGTATTTTTCGGAAATGACGCTCAAAAAGAAAAATATTTACCTAAGCTTGCAACCGGAGAACTACTGGCTGCTTATGCATTAACAGAGCCAAGTTCAGGTTCGGATGCACTAGGTGCCAAAACTACTGCTAAACTAAATGAGGCAGGAACGCACTATATCTTGAATGGTGAGAAACAGTGGATTACGAACTCTGCATTTGCTGATGTGTTTGTTGTTTATGCAAAAATTGATGGAGAACATTTCACTGCATTTATCGTAGAACGTGAATTTCCTGGCGTTTCCACAGGACCTGAAGAAAAGAAAATGGGTATTAAGAGTTCATCCACCCGTACATTGATTCTGGAGGATGCTGAAGTACCAGTTGAAAACCTGTTAGGCGAAAAAGGCCGTGGACATGTAATTGCCTTTAATATTCTAAACGTGGGCCGTTACAAGCTTGCAATCGGTGGAGTAGGCGGATCAAAGCGTGGTATTGAGGTTGCTACTAAATACGTAAACCAGCGTAAACAGTTCAATACACCAATTTCAAGCTTTACACTTACACAGGAAAAACTAGCTACCATGGCCGCTAGAACATATGCGAATGAAAGTGCTGTTTATCGTACAGTAGGCTTATTCGAGCAACGTATGGGTGCATTAACAGATGAGCAACTTAAAGATGGTCGTGAGGTTGCGGGTGCAATTGCTGAATATCAAATTGAATGTTCAATGAATAAATATACTGCAACAGAATGTTTGGATTATGTGGCTGATGAGGCTGTACAACTTCATGGAGGATATGGCTTCATGGAAGAATATGAAGTTGCACGTATGTACCGTGACTCACGAATTAACCGCATTTTTGAGGGAACAAATGAAATCAACCGTCTAATCGTACCAGGAACATTGTTGAAAAAAGCAATGAAAGGTGAGTTGCCATTACTTCAAAAAGCACAGAGCTTACAAGAAGAATTAATGATGATGATGCCAGAAGAAGTGGGTACAGAAACACTTGAACAAGAAAAATATCTACTAAGAAACGCTAAGAAAATGGTATTGCTTGGAGCGGGTCTTGCTGCACAAACATATATGAAAAAGCTGGAAAATGAGCAAGAAATTCTTGTTAACCTAGCGGATATGACCGCAGAAGTCTACAATATGGAATCTGCAATTCTTCGTACTGAAAAAGCAATTAATAAAACAGGCGAAGAGAAAAACAAACAAAAACTTCTTTATACACAAGTTTATGTACAAGAAGCATTTAACCGAGTTGAGGCCGATGCAAAAGAAACATTAATTGCAATTGAATCTGGTGACAACCTACGGATGATGCTTTCGTCATTACGCAAGTTAACACGTCATACACCAACAAATGTTATTGCGAAGAAACGTGAAATCGCTGCAACAATCATTAAAGAAGAACGTTATGTAGTATAAAAATATGGTTTAGAGCTGCAATCATCTGGTTGCAGCTTTTTTACACGTAAAGGCTACAAATTAGAATTGACGAATTCGGGGTTTTTCTACTGACTTTCTTAGGAGTAAGGAAAGTATAAAAAATTTCCTTTCTCCATAAGTACAACCAAGGTTTTCTACTAATAAGGCTGTTTTCAAAAAGATAGTTGTTTTGACACAAAATGTATAAACTACGACGTAATTTATCGCTAGATTGATTTCCGCTACGGGCAGTCGCTTTCCGCGGGCACGGCTTCAGACTCCTCGCGGGAAACCACCGCTGCGGGGTCTTCAGACACGTGCTGTTCCCGCAGGAGTCGACTGCCCTCCGCTCCAATCAGTAAGATTAGATGAATGACCGCTTGTTAAGTACTACGACAGCGAAGGAAATACACGAAGCCTCCCGCGGAAAGCGTAGTGTATTTCCGCAGCGGTACATTACGTCGCAGTATGTATCAACTGCAAAGCTTAAAGTGCAACAAACTTACGAAAAGAGCCTATAATTAAAACAATTCTTTCGACCATCAAGTACAATTTTGCTATAATAAATAGGCAGTAATTGAAATGTTTGGGGGAATGCTTGTGGCTTTAACATTTTATTGGTATCCTAATTGTGGCACTTGCAAGAAAGCGAAGAAATGGCTAGATGATCACAATATCGATTATACTAGTGTACATATTGTTGACCATACACCTTCAGAACAGGATATTTTAGATTTGATGAACAAAAGTGACCTTCCTGCTAAGAAGTTTTTCAACACTAGTGGGAAAAGTTATCGGGAAAAAAATATCAAGGATGAAATCAGCGGTGCATCTGACGAGGAAATGGCCAAAATTTTAGCTTCTGATGGTATGTTAATAAAACGACCAATTACCACAGATGGCAAAAAGGTTACAATTGGATTTAAAGAAGACATCTTTAATCATACATGGCATTAGGAACCAGAACTTATTATCGGAGGGATTTTAATGAGCTTACCAAAAGACTTATTGTATTCAGAGGAACATGAATGGGTAAAAAAAGAAGATGGAAAGGTGCGAATTGGAATTACAGATTTTGCACAATCAGAACTAGGTGATATCGTATTTGTAGAACTCCCAGAAGTTGGGGACGACATAGAAGCTGATGAACCTTTTGGTAGTGTTGAATCAGTTAAAACCGTTTCTGAACTATACGCTCCTGTAAGTGGAAAAGTTGTTGAAATCAACGAAGATTTAGAAGATAGCCCAGAGTTCGTTAATGAGTCTCCATATGAAAAAGCATGGATGGTAGTAGTAGAACTATCAAATGAATCAGAATTAAATGAATTGCTAACTGCTGAAAAATACGAAGCAGTAATTGAAGAAGATTAATATAATTAAACAATAATTATTAAAGGCTGACTGGCTCCTTGCTTAAAAAGGTGTATAGTCAGCCTTATTATCATCATATTAATATAGTATGAAAGTTTTGGCTTGATTTCATGAGGAGTGATATGTCATGATAACACCTGAATCTGAAAAAGTAATTATTGTTGAAGGATTAACTGATAAGAAGCAGATTGAAAAGATAATCAGCGAACCAATTACGATTATCTGTACAAACGGGACTCTTGGGGTAGCGAAATTTGATGAGATGTTAGACACATATGATTTATATAACAAAGAAGTTTTTATTCTTGCAGATGAAGATGCTGCTGGTATAAAGCTTCGTAAGCAATTATCTCGTGAACTCCCGCATGCTGAGCATATTCATGTGAGCAGTGAGTATCGTGAAGTAGCCACAACTCCAAGATCGATTCTTGCGATAGGATTAATAAACAAAAGAATTGATGTTAATCCTATCTATTTAACTATGTGATTAGGTGATAGTAATGCAACCAATAACAGATAAAGTGTTACAGCAAGATCATTTTTTGTTGTATATTTATACCCCTTTTTGTGGTACGTGTCACTTAGCTAAAACAATGCTAAACAAAATTGAATCAGTCCATAAAGAGGATATTTTTTTCGAAATGAATGCATCCGTACATCCTGAATTCATGCAGGAAGTGCAGGTTGAAAGTGTTCCATGTCTATTGGTAGTTGACCAAAGTCAGGTTAAAGAAAAGATATATGCATTTCGATCAATAGCTAATATATATAGCTATTTAGTAAAATATGAGCCACAGCTTTTCGCGACCTGATTTTTTATGTTGACAGACCTTTAAACAGGTGGTAGGATATGATTTATACTTTTTACACTAAATGAATAATTTTACTCTCTTATCTAGAGCGGTGGAGGGGCTGGCCCTAAGAAACCGCGGCAACCTTCAAACAATTTATTGTTTGAAAGGTGCTAACTCCTGCAAAGCAGCTGCTTTGACAGATGGGGGGACGTAAAGACTTATTTTTAACGTCTTTCTGTTCTCTTACAGAAGGGCGTTTTTTGGGTTTTGGTAATGAAAGTATAAAACTTTCATTCTGCAAAAATGTAACTAAGGCTTGGCGATAAGCCAAGTTTTCTAAAAATAATATGTTTGACATAAGGAGGTTTGACATGATTTCAATTGAAGGTTTACGTAAACAATTTGTAGCAAATAAATCAACAATTCGTGCAGTCGATGATCTGTCGTTGACAATAAAAGAGGGTGAAATATTTGGTGTTATTGGCTACAGTGGTGCCGGTAAGAGTACGTTTGTACGCCTGTTAAACCGTCTTGAAGAACCTTCGAGTGGTCGGATAGTAATTGATGAACAAGAGATTACTGCACTTAACACCAAACAGCTGCGTATTGCCAGGCAAGAGATTGGAATGATCTTTCAGCACTTTAATCTTTTATGGTCTAGGACCGTAAGAGATAACATCGCTTTTCCACTTGAAATAGCTGGGGTATCAAGGTCTGAACGCGAACGACGCGTCACTGAGTTAATTGGTTTAGTAGGACTGGCTGGTCGAGAGGATGCATATCCATCACAGTTGAGTGGTGGTCAGAAGCAACGAGTCGGTATTGCAAGAGCATTGGCCAACAATCCTAAAGTTTTACTTTGTGATGAGGCAACCTCTGCACTGGATCCAGAAACAACGAATTCTATTCTGGATTTATTGGTGGATATTAATGAAAAGCTTGGCTTAACAATTATCTTAATAACTCATGAGATGCATGTTATCCGAAAAATATGTAATCAGGTTGCTGTTATGGAAAACGGTAAGATAGTCGAGCAAGGAGATGTTCTCGATATCTTCTTAAGACCACAACAACAGGTTACAAAGAAATTTGTTCAGCAGGTGATGGGTACTGATGATGAAAATGAAGGTATCAATCAGCTTATTGAAAGCTACGACCAGGGGAGAATTGTACGTCTTCATTTTATTGGTGAAACAACAAATCAGGCTTTAATAAGTCATCTTGCAAAAACGTACAACATTGATATTACAATATTGCAAGGTAAAATAACCCAGACACAGCGAGGCGCATACGGAACGCTATTTGTCCGAATGGATGGGGAAGATGCTGAGCTAGATAAAGCAATAAGTTTTGTGAATGATGGCACCTCTGTGGAAGTTGAGGTGATTCGAGATGCTCACTAAGTTATTTCCAAATTTAGATGTACAGGATTTTTGGCTGGCTACTTACGAAACATTTTATATGACTATTCTTTCCTTGATTGGAACATTTATCATAGGAATTATTCTTGGCCTGCTACTATATCTGACTGCAAAAGATGGAATATGGCAAAATAAGTCGGTTAATCTTTTGGTAGCGGCTATTGTAAATGTTTTTCGTGCTATTCCATTCATAATTTTGATCCTACTATTATTCCCGTTTACCGAGTTTTTAATTGGTACCATACGAGGTCCAAACGCGGCACTGCCAGCTTTAATAATTGGATCAGCACCATTTTATGGTAGGTTGGTTGAAATAGCGTTAAAGGAAGTTGACAAGGGTGTAGTCGAGGCAGCAAAGGCTATGGGAGCGAAAACCCGTACAATTATTTTTCGTGTATTGTTACCTGAGTCAATGCCAGCACTTGTGTCGGGCCTGACGGTTACAGCAATAGCATTAATTGGTTATACCGCAATGGCTGGAGTCATTGGTGCAGGAGGACTTGGAAACTATGCGTATTTCTACGGGTTCCAACGTCATGATTTTGATGTCGTACTGGTCTGTACCATTTTGATTGTAATTATTGTGTTTATATTTCAGTTCATTGGAGACTTTATATCCAACAAATTAGATAAAAGATAAGGAGCGAGAATAATGAAAAAGATTTTAGCATTAGTTTCAATTTTATTAGTATTAGCATTAGCAGCTTGTGGAGGTAGCAAAGAAGAAAGCAGTCAAGAAACTACCAATAGTTCCGAGAAAAAAAGTAATGAAGTTATCAAAGTTGGAGCATCCAGTGTGCCACACGCGCAAATTTTAGAACAAGTTAAACCAATTCTCGAAGAAAAAGGAATTACATTGAAAATTGAAGAGTACCAGGATTATGTACTACCTAACCAAGATTTAGCAAGTGGTGATTTGGATGCGAACTATTTCCAGCACATTCCTTATTTAAATAACCAAAAAGAAGAGCTGGGATATGACTTTACTTCAATTGGTGGCATTCATATCGAACCAATTGGAATTTACTCTCAAAACATCGATAGTGTTGAAAAAATTCCAGAGGGAACTGAGGTAATTATGAGTCGCTCAGTTGCTGATCATGGACGAATACTTTCTCTGTTAGAAAGTAAAGGATTAATTGAGTTGGCAGAAGGTGTTAACAAGATCGAAGCGACTGTTGACGACATTGTTAAAAACCCAAAAAACTTGGAATTCTCTGCAGATATTGATGCAGCGTTTTTACCTGATATGTATAAGTCTGAAGAGGACGCATTAGTTGCAATCAACACAAATTATGCAATTCAAGCTGAGCTTAATCCTATGGAAGATTCTTTAATCTTAGAAGGCGATGAATCTCCATATGTGAATGTAATTGCTGTTCAAACAGAAGACAAAGAGAACAAGGCATTAAACACGTTAGTCGATGTGTTACATTCTAAAGAAATCCAAGATTACATCGTTAATGAATTTGATGGAGCAGTTGTCCCAGTAGACGGAAAGAAATAACTTTTCTGAATTTGTAAGTAAATTTGTAGTAATAATAAGTAAATGAAAGAAAATGGCTTTAGTAGTAAGAATAAAGTTGTTATCTTTATATTCTGACGAATTATTCAATTCAATCGGTCATCCTAGGTTTATTTGCCTTTTGTGAAGGGTAATGTATATATGATAAAATAGTTCTTGTAATTAAATCGAAAGGATGATTCACTATTTATAGTGGTATACGAATGAATTACACTCCAGAAATGGAGAAAGCGATGCAAAGCTCACATAAAATGGGGTTTGCGGAGTACAGTCGAAAGCTCGAGAATCAAATTGCAGTCGAAAAGAGACGTCAAAATGATTATGAAAAATGCAAAAACATAACTGCCGATTTTGTAAGCCAATTACACAAATAAAATAAATTTTACGATGTTGGTAGTGTGAAAATTTCACACTGCCAATTTTTCTTTTTCAATAAAACTTCAAGAGTACCGGACAAAATGATTTCTCAGTTAACATGTAAAAATGTGTCATATTGGGACAAACTGTAAGAATGTGCACCCATAGTTTCAATTATTTTAGAATCATGAGAAATAAGGTCTTCTATACCTAAGATGTACATAGTTGTAACAGTTGATAATAATTGCAAAATGCTTTAAGATTATAATGAGAATAAATTGAGAATGGATATAAACAATCCATTTGAAAAATTAATATAAAAAAGTAACTGGAGGTATCGATATGGCAGGATCAACGCTAGAAATAAAGAATCTTCATGTATCAATTGAAGATAGTGAAATATTAAAAGGTGTAAACCTAACGATAAAAGGTGGCGAATTCCACGCTGTTATGGGCCCAAATGGAACTGGTAAATCGACACTAGCATCCGCAATTATGGGACATCCTAAGTACGAGATAACAGAAGGAAGTGTACATTTAGATGGCAAGGACGTTTTAGAAATGGAAGTAGATGAACGTGCTCGTGCTGGTCTATTTTTAGGTATGCAGTACCCAAGTGAGATTAGTGGTGTAACAACATCAGACTTCTTACGTTCATCTGTTAACGCACGTCGTGAAGAGGGTGATGAGATTTCTTTAATGAAATTCATTAAGGAAATGGATAGCGCACTTGATTATTTGGAAATAGATAAAAATATGGCACAACGTTACTTAAACCAAGGGTTCTCAGGCGGAGAAAAGAAACGGAATGAAATTCTTCAATTGATGATGATCAAACCAGAAATTGCAATTTTAGATGAGATTGACTCTGGACTTGATATTGATGCATTAAAAGTTGTATCAAAAGGAATTAATAAATTAAGAAGCGAAAACTTCGGTTGCTTAATTATCACACACTATCAACGTTTACTTAACTATATTACACCAGACCAGGTTCATGTTATGATGCAAGGTCGTATCGTAAAATCTGGTGGTCCTGAGCTTGCTAAACGTTTAGAAGCAGAAGGTTATGAGTGGATTAAAGAAGAATTAGGTATTGAAGATGAAACTGTAGGTCAAAAAGCGTAGAAGTTAGGAGGGGTAATATGACTGTTGAAACTAAACTGCCATATGATAAAGAATATATCAGCCAGTTTTCTAAAGATAAAAATGAACCAGAATGGATGAAATCATTACGCCTTCATGCTCTTGATCAAGCCGATACTTTAGATATGCCTAGGCCTGATAAAACAAAGATACGTAAATGGAATTTTAGTAACTTTAAGCATTCAGCTGAAGGTGAGGCAATATCGTCACTTGAAAACTTGCCGGAACAAATAAAAGACTTTATTGAAAAAGATTCAGAAAACCTTATTATTCAACGTAATCACTCAGTTGCATATGCATCTTTAAATGCAGAATTAAAAGAAAAAGGTGTAATTTTCACTGACATCTTTACAGCATTAAAAGAGCATGAAGACCTAGTGAAACGTTATTATATGAAAGATGCTGTATCTGTTGATGAGCATCGTTTAACTGCTTTACATGCAGCATTAATGAACGGCGGAATATTTGTATACGTTCCAAAAAATGTAGAGTTAGATGTGCCATTGCAAACTATTTTTTGGCAGGAAGATCCTGAAGTAGCACTTTTCAACCATGTTTTAGTTGTAGCAGATGACAATAGTTCTTTGACATATGTTGAAAATTATATTTCATCCAACCATGAGCAAGAGACTGTAGCAAACATCGTCACCGAGGTAATTGCACATAATAATGCAAAGATTTCATTTGGAGCGGTTGATAACTTTGCTGCTGGAACTACAACCTATGTTAACAGGCGTGGTATTGCATATCGTGATGCCAAAATAGACTGGGCATTAGGACAAATGAACAATGGGAATACAGTTTCGGAAAACGTTACACATTTAGTAGGTGATAACTCGGAGTCAAATGCTAAAACAGTAACAGTAGGGCACGGAAAACAAATCCAGAATTTCACTGCTAAGATTGTTCACTTTGGTAAAGCTTCTAATGGGTACATTCTACAACACGGTGTAATGAAGGATAGTGCAACTGCTATTTTTAATGGTATTGGTAAGATTGAGCATGGGGCCGCTAAATCAAACGCGGAACAAGAATCCCGTGTACTAATGTTGAGTGAAAAATCCCGCGGAGATGCAAACCCGATTCTCTTAATTGATGAAGATGATGTAACCGCAGGGCATGCTGCTTCCGTAGGTAATGTTGATCCTGTTCAATTATATTATTTAATGAGCCGAGGTATTACAAAAAAAGAAGCTGAGCGCCTGATTATTCACGGATTCTTAGCACCAGTGGTAAATCAACTGCCTATCGAATCAGTTAAAAGACAATTGACACAAGTAATTGAAAGGAAGGTTTACTAATGGATGTAAATGCCATACGTAAAATGTTTCCTATCCTTGATCAGGAAGTAAATGGACATCCTTTAGTATATCTAGACTCAGCAGCTACTTCACAAAAGCCATTACCGGTCATTGAAGCAATCGATAGCTATTATCGTATGGACAACTCGAATGTCCACCGTGGAGTACACACACTTGGTACACGTGCTACCGAAAAATATGAAGGGGCTCGTGAAAAGGTTCGTCGCTTCATCAATGCTTCGAGTACCGCAGAAATAATCTTCAATCGTGGGACGACAACATCCATTAATACTGTGGCACAAAGCTATGCCCGCCAGAATTTAAAAGAAGGCGATGAAATAGTAATCACACCGATGGAGCACCATAGCAATATCATTCCGTGGCAGCAGGCTGCTAAAGCAACTGGTGCAACCTTAAAATATATTCCACTTGAAGAAAATGGAACTATTGCACTTAAATCTGTACGTGATACAATAACTAGTAATACAAAAGTAGTTTCAGTTATGCATGTTTCCAATGTTCTTGGGACAATAAACCCAGTAAAAGAGATCGCGGAAATTGCTCACCAGAACGGAGCAATAATGCTAATTGATGGTGCACAGGGTGCTCCACATATGGCCGTTGATGTAATTGATTTGGATTGTGACTTCTATGCATTTTCCGGACATAAAATGGGTGGACCAACTGGAATTGGCGTTTTGTATGGTAAGCGTGAACTTCTGGAAAAAATGGAGCCTGTCGAATTCGGTGGAGAGATGATTGACTTTGTTAATCTATATGATTCAACATGGAAAGAACTGCCTTGGAAATTTGAAGGTGGAACTCCAATTATTGCAAGTGCCATTGGTTTGGGTGCAGCTATTGATTTCTTAAATGACGTTGGAATGGATAACATCACTCGTCATGAGCACAAATTAGCTAATTATGCACTTGAAAGCCTGCGCACTATTGATGGAATTACTATCTTTGGACCGGAAGAACGTGCCGGACTTGTTACATTTAATTTGGATGATGTTCATCCACATGACACTTCAACAGCGCTTGATGCAGAAGGTATAGCAGTACGTGCCGGACATCATTGTGCACAACCTTTAATGAAATGGTTAGACGTAACAGCAACAGCACGTGCTAGCTTTTATTTATATAACACCGAAGAAGATATTGACAAGTTAGTTTCTGGACTTGTAAAAACAAAGGAGTATTTTGGTGATGTCTTTTAATAATCTTGATACATTATATAGGCAAGTAATTATGGATCATTATAAACACCCAAGAAATCGTGGCGTTCTAGAAGGTGATGTGCTGGCGGTTGATATGAATAATCCTACTTGTGGAGATCGTATACAGTTACAGCTTAAAATCGAGGATGGAACGGTTACAGACGCGAAGTTTGATGGAGAAGGTTGTTCCATCAGCTTGTCATCGGCTTCTATGATGACACAGGCAGTAAAGGGCAAGAAATTAGACGAAGCAATAAGATTATCTAAGCTATTTTCACAGATGATGCTTGGTGAAGATGTTGACACAGAACAGTTTGGTTTAGATGACATTGAAGCATTGCAGGGCGTTACAAAATTTCCAGCCCGAATAAAATGTGCAACATTAGCTTGGAAGGCAATGGAAAAAGGCGTAAACGACGACGAGTAGTCAATTGAAATAAAGTTTCTCTCTAAAACCTGTAATTTGATTTACAAAGACCTAAAGGAGGTTTTTTACATGGCGAAAAAAGCACCTGAAATGGAAGGTTATAAATATGGATTTCATGATAAGGACGTTTCCATTTTCCGTACAGAAAAAGGATTAACACCAAACGTAGTTAAGGAAATTTCGAAAATCAAGGATGAGCCTCAGTGGATGCTTGACTATCGTTTGAAAGCACTGGAATATTTTTATAAAACGCCAATGCCACAATGGGGCGGAGATCTTTCTGAACTGAATTTTGACGAGATCATTTACTATGTTAAACCATCAGAAAGACAAGGAAAAACATGGGATGAAGTTCCTGAGGAAATTAAAGAAACATTTGATAAGCTTGGAATTCCTGAAGCAGAGCAAAAATACCTGGCGGGAGTTTCCGCACAGTATGAATCTGAGGTTGTTTACCATAGCCTGAAAAAGGAATTGTCTGATCTTGGAATTGTGTTTAAAGATACAGATACTGCACTAAGAGAGAATGAAGACCTATTTAAAGAATATTTCGGAAAAGTTATTCCTTATACCGATAACAAGTTCTCTGCTTTGAACTCAGCAGTATGGTCAGGTGGATCGTTTATTTATATTCCTAAAGGGGTAAAAACAACAACCCCTTTACAGGCTTACTTCCGTATTAATTCGGAAAACATGGGACAATTCGAACGCACACTAATCATTGTTGACGAGGGTGCATCCGTTCATTATGTAGAGGGATGTACAGCGCCAGTTTATACAACGAATTCATTGCATAGTGCGGTTGTAGAGATTTTTGTTAAAAAAGATGCTTACTGCCGTTATACAACTATTCAAAACTGGGCAAACAACGTATACAATCTGGTAACGAAGCGTGCTACATGTGATGCAAATGCTACGATGGAATGGGTCGATGGTAACATCGGTTCTAAATTAACAATGAAATACCCAGCTGTTATCCTAAAGGGTGAAGGTGCACGTGGTATGACATTATCCATTGCAATTGCAGGACGTGGCCAACACCAGGATGCTGGAGCTAAAATGCATCACTTAGCACCAAACACATCATCGACCATCGTTTCGAAATCAATTTCAAAACAAGGTGGTAAAGTAACATATCGTGGTATTGTTCACTTTGGTAAAAAAGCAGACGGCGCACGTTCTAATATTGAATGTGACACGTTAATTATGGATAATGAATCAACTTCAGATACGATTCCGTACAATGAAGTAAACAACGAAAATATTTCACTAGAGCACGAAGCAAAAGTTTCAAAGGTTTCTGAAGAGCAATTGTTCTACTTGATGAGTAGAGGAATTAGCGAGCAGGAAGCAACTGAAATGATTGTAATGGGCTTTATCGAGCCATTCACAAAAGAACTTCCAATGGAATATGCAGTGGAAATGAACCGTCTTATCAAGTTCGAGATGGAAGGTTCAATAGGTTAGAATGAAAGAAACCTTGGTATAGAGATTCAACTATACCAAGGTTTTTTCATCGTTTGATTCTGGGAAGGTTTAGTTTATTACAAGATTGACCAGTTAACGAATGCCCATATTATTTGCAGCTATCCCTTCATACGCTGAACATTATAAAATACAGTTAACTAATTCGGAAAAAGGGGATAGTGAAATGTACAAATATCTTAATGAATCAATTTCAGTAGACGAATACTTTAAAATACGTGAAAACAATGAAGTATTACTGGAATATATTGACGGATTTGTCTACATGTCACCTTCACCATCGACGGAGCATCAGCGGATATCGAATATTCTTGAAACGAAATTGAGGGTATTTCTTGAAGGAAAAGATTGCGATTTATTTCATGCTCCATATGATATTGAATTAAAAAGTGAAAAAATAGATGGAACAAAAATTGTCATTCCCGACATTAGCATAATTTATGATAAAGCGGGTTTTATCCCGGCACCCTAATTGCTAAATAAACCGGTTAATGTTGCATGTAGTGTCTTTCATATAAGCCCTGAAAAAACCCGTACGTGGTTGCGGTTTTTTTCATTTATACGATAGATCCCCGTTAAACATACTATACCGACATGCCACCTCACTTCACCTCATAATTCGAAATGGCATGAAAAGCGTGCTAAAATAGAGAATACAGGTTTTATAATCAATGGCAGACAGAAGGGGTATTAAGTGGTTTATATTATTTGTATTATCATTGGGATTTTTACCGCCTTTGCAGGCAGCTTAGTTGGACTTGGCGGTGGTATTCTACTCATACCAAGCTTATTATTTTTAAATCAAATATCAAGTGAATTTTCATGGGCTACTCCTCAAACAATTGTAGGAATTTCATTAATCGTAATGGTATTTACTGCACTTTCGTCAACAATTTTTTATTTTAGAGAAGGACGAGTTGATTATAAAACAGGTTTTCTACTTTTGTCTGGAAGCGTTCCGGGGGGAATCCTTGGTTCCTGGTTAAATCAATTTGTGGCAGAAGACGATTTTTCGTTTTATTTTGGCATTCTAATGATTGTTCTATCTTTGCTCTTTTTTATAAAAAGAAATATGTTGGGGAAACAGCCTGTTACAAAAAAAGGTTTGCGGTCTTTCCAGTTTGATGGAGTGACTTATCAATACACAGTAACTTTTTGGGTGGCTTTTATAACATCATTGGTTGTTGGAACCTTGTCAGGATTGTTTGGAATAGGTGGGGGCTCTATTATGGTGCCGCTAATGATTTTACTATTTGGTTTTCCAGTACATATAGCGATCGCTACATCGATGTTTATCATATTTTTCAGCAGCATCATTAGTGCTGGAACTCATATAATACTTGGTCATGTATCATGGGAATACGTCTTATTTTTTATCCCTGGTGCTTGGATAGGTGGAACGATTGGTGCAAAGGTTAACCAGAGGATGAATAGCAGGGCACTCGAGTGGATTTTACGTGTATTATTAATGCTAATTGGATTACGCTTAATTATTGCAGGATTGACATAAGGAGTAGTTATCATGGAGGAAAAATTATTCTTTTATTATACAAATGATTTACATAGTAATTTTGATCAATGGTCACGTGTTACTGGTTATTTAAAAGAAGCAAGAGAAGATAAAAGAATAGCTAAACAGTCCTCTTGGCTAGTTGATATAGGGGATCACGTCGATCGTGTAAATCCTATTGCTGAAGCTTTTAAAGGTAAGGCAAATGTACAGCTAATGAATGATATAGGATATGATATCGCTACATTTGGTAACAACGAAGGAATCACACTGGCTCATGAAGACTTCTATCATTTGTACGACGAAGCTGACTTTGACGTTGTTTGTGCAAATTTGAACAATATAAGAGGGGATAACCCTCAATGGGTTCAGCCCAGTGTTACGGTTAAAACTAAGGGCGGTGTTAGAATCGGTGTTTTAGGTCTAACCGCTCCTTTTAATGCATTCTATGAGCTGCTTGACTGGCATGTATCACACCCTTTTGACGTTCTGGATGCTTATGTCAGTGAACTTGCAAAGCATACAGATATTATTGTCCTACTTTCTCATTTAGGTATAACAGAAGATCGGGAAATTGCCAGAAGGTATAACGATGTTGACGTTATTATCGGTGGACACACACATCATTTGCTTCGCACTGGAGAGACGATCAACAACACCATTATTACAGCAGCTGGTAAGCATTGTGCGTTTGTTGGTGAGGTCATTTTGACTTGGGATCATAATCAGAGACAGTTAGTACGTAAAGAAGCATATACAACTGATATAACACATAGAGCCAAAGATTTACAAACAGAACAGAAACTAAATGAATTGATTAGTGAAGCTGACAAAATACTTGATGAAAAAATTACCACACTGGACAAAACGATTGAAGTTAACTGGTTTAAAAATACCCCCATAATGGAAAAACTCACAGCAACATTAAAAAAATGGACTGAAGCTGACTGTGCGATGTTAAATGCCGGCGTTTTACTTGATCAAATAGAATCTGGTGATGTGTCACTTAAAGATATTCACCGTATTTGTCCCCATCCAATTAATCCCTGTGTGGTTCAATTAAAAGGTGATGAACTAGTCGAGGTAATCCGTGCATCGTTCACCAAGGAATTTATGGAATTAAAATTAAAAGGTTTTGGGTTTCGTGGAGAAGTTCTCGGGAGAATGATCTTTGCAGGATTAGAAGTGGAAACAGAAGTCAAAAAAGATGGTCAGGAACACGTGAAAAATGTAACGATAAATAATCAACCTATTGATCACAACCATACATACCATGTCGCAACTGCAGACATGTTTACCTTTGGAAGACTTTTACCTGAGATTGCCAAGTCAGAAAGTAAACGATACTTTTTACCTGAATTTTTACGGGATTTGTTAGCTAGAACATTAAATGAAGAATACGGACAGGCAAATTAGTCGAGTAGCACCTATTTTTCCTCTGCATACACTTATAAGGTATGAAGAGGAGGAGGAGGCCAGAATGATTACCGTAAATCCTTTGGAAATTAAGGGAATGTTCTTTACCGCGATTACTGTGGAACTCCCGAAAACAAATTTATTGATGATATCAAATGATATAGGCTATATCATGTGCGGTGCATTAGATGTGGATTTGTTAAATGAGAAGCTTGCAAAACGGGAAATAATTGCAGCAAGAGCAGTTGGTGTTAAAACAATAGACGAATTATTACATGCGCCACTTGAGAAAATAACGGATGCATCAAAGGAGTATGGCTGGAAAGTAGGAATGATCGGTAAAGAAGCGCTAGGTTTAATATCTTAATCAGTATGTCTTCCACATTGGGAGACATTTTTTTGCTGATGAAAGCCAGTTTTATAGTTTTTGTAAAATTAGATGGTATTTTTTGTTGAAATTTGTTAGAATTTTGGTAAAGATGTTTCAGGATGATATTTTGGGAGATGCACAGTTAGGAGAACATTATGAGATTAGCTAATACAAAATCACTTATACCAGGCACTATTGTAGGACAAGCTGTACGAAATGAAAACGGAAGTGTTTTAATACAAAGAGGCCTAAGCCTTACTGGGAAAATGATTAACCGTCTTGTACAACAGGGGATTACATATATTTATATTGAAGATGATCTAACCAGTGATATCCATATTCCAACCGTTATATCCGAAACGACAAGAATCGATGCTACAAATACAATCAGGGATACATTTACTAGTATAAGGCAGCAGGGATTTGCAAATCGTTCTTTTATCATGGAGAAAAAAAACGGCCAAATGACAAGCGTGGTTGAACGGTTGTTAGATGAGGTTATGAATCGGGATGATGCTTTATCATTATTAGCCGATGTTTTTGTTACGGATGATTATATTTTTCAACATTCCTTAAATGTGACTATTTATGCACTTGCAATTGGTACAGAGCTTAAGTTGTCAAAAGAAAAGCTTGTTCAAATTGGTGTCGGTTCAATGCTCCATGATGTTGGGAAAATATTTATAGACCCAAAAATACTTAAAAAGCCGTCCGGGTTGTCGGACGTCGAATATGAAACAATAAAAAATCACACACAATATGGCTATGACTTTCTGCGAAAACAACATAACCTACCGCTTGTAGTTGCACATTGTGCTTTACAACACCATGAGCGCTTAGATGGTACGGGATATCCGAGAGGCATAAAGGGAGAAGACATGCATGCATACGCAAAGATAATAGCGGTTGCTGACGTGTTTGATGCTGTAACAAGTAATCGAAGCTATCGTGAAGCAATGCTGCCTCATGAAGGCCTGGAGATATTATACGCAGGTGCTGTTAATTTGTTTGACAAGGAACTAGTCGAGGCCTTTAAACGAAGTGTTGCTGTGTATCCAAATGGATTAACAGTTGAGTTAAGCGATAACAGGTTGGGAGTGGTTGTCAAACAGCACAAGCATTTATGTGATCGACCAGTTATTCGAATCATCAAAGATTCAACGCAACAGGATGTCATTCCATATGAAATTGATTTGTCAACGAGTCTTTCTATTACTGTTAAATCCTGCTTCCATCAAATAGCTTAATTTAAATTCTAACCTCCTTCATACAAGCATAACTTGTAATAAGGGGGTTTTACTTTTGATGCAACCCAAAAGATTTGTTTTTAAGAGAAAGCGCACGCCACCTCCAGTAAGATACATATTCGTTTTGACGAGTATTTTATTTGTTACAATGGTGTCGTTTAGTATTTGGTATGTTGGTAATAAAATACAACCAACCTTAATGAATATAGCGAAACCAAAAACGATTGAATTTGCGACACGTGCAATAAACGCAGCAGTTAAGTCGACTGAAGGGGTTACATTTGATAATCTTGTTGATGTTCAAAAGGATGATGAGGGATACATCACAATGGTTGATTGGAGCGGCGAAGCTCAAAATAAACTATTAAGAAAAGCAACTGAACGTGCAGAACATTTTCTTTATAATATGAATAAGGGTGAAACTGTTGATACAGATGATCCAGACTTACCACCTATAGATTATGACGATACAGCAGATGATTTAGCAGATAAAGATCCGACTGTAGTTGAGATACCAATTGGGCAGGCTACCGGAAACACTATTCTTGCTAACCTGGGCCCTAAAATACCAGTAAACTTTGAAATTGTAGGCGCCATTGAATCCGATCTAAAAATGGAAACCAAAATGATAGGAATAAATACAACGGTTTACCAATTATATGTTCTAGTTACCGCAAACGTACAGATTGTTATTCCTTTCTCAACGGAACCTGCAATTGTAGAAACGAGAATTTATATTGACTCAAGAACGATCAATTCGGAGGTCCCATTGTATTACGGTGGTGATGGTGGAGGTGATCTGCCCCCTATAGCCATTCCAAAAGAAGACTTGCAAAGTGAAGAATAACTTAGTATAATATAAAAATAATTTCATACACTAAACCTTATCAGATCGGTGAGGTAGAGGAGCAGGCAGTATCAGTAATCGATAGGAGGATGACACCTATGATCATCGACTAAAGGATTGTTTGCCGAAGCATAAGAAGTGTCAACCTTCTTGTGCTGGGATAGTTTTGAAGAAAGACTATACTGTCATGCTTAAGATTGTGCATGGAGAACTACTGATCGACATGGAGGATAACGTATATTGTAAAAACAATGGTAGGTTATTTTCTATCGTTGTTTTTTTGCGTGCTTTTTAAAGTAGTTCTCCTGTACTTTCGTATAAAATATATGGAGGTAAGAACAATGGAAGGAACAATTTATTCATTAATACCAGCAATACTTATGCTTATTTTGGTACTACTAACTAAAAGAGTTTTATTATCACTCGGAATTGGAATCGTTGTAGGGGCTTTATTTATACATGATTTTAATGTGGTAAGCTCGATTGAAGAAATATGGACAGTATTTTATCAGATTTTCTATTCAGAAGGTCTTAATATTGGAAGCTTGTTATTATTAGGATTTTTATTGCTTCTTGGGATAATGACTGCATTTCTAAGCGCATCCGGTGGAAGTCGTGCATTTGGAGAGTATATGATAAAACGGGTTAAGACTCGTACTGGTGCACAATTAATGACTGCATTCTTAGGGGTTATTATCTTTATCGATGATTATTTTAATGCTTTGGCTGTGGGGCAGATTGCTCGTCCATTAACTGACAGACATAAAGTTTCACGTGCAAAGCTAGCTTATTTTATAGACTCAACCTCAGCTCCAATAACCGTACTATCACCAATATCCAGTTGGGGTGCGTACATCATCGGAGTTTTGGGAAGTCTGTTTGTAGCAAATGGAGTAACAGATTTGCAGCCTTTAGAGGCATTCATCAAAATGATTCCTCTTAATTTTTATGCTGTTGGGGCGTTGGTATTTGTATTTTTTGCTGCTGCATTAAAAATGGATATTGGTCCAATGCGAAAGCATGAGCTTAGAGCAATTAAGAATGGACAACTAACTGATCCAGATGAAAAAAACATTCCTGGTGATTTGGGTGAGGTTTTCAATCCACACAAAAATGGACAAGTATATCATCTTATAATTCCTATTATCGTACTGGTATTCGGAACAGTTATTGCGATGATTGTCACCGGAATACAAGCGAGTACAGATGTATCCGCATTATCTATTTTTGCGAATACAAATGTTAATCTTTCATTGTTTATTGGTGGTGCACTTGCAGTTTCTTTAGCAATTATTTTTCACCTACTTCAAGAAAAGCCTAGAAATAACGGATTTAAAATTGTAGGTGAAGGCTTAAAAACCATGCTTCCTGCTATTTATATTCTATTATTAGCGTGGATGATTGGCTCTATAATTGGAACACTTGGAACTGGTGATTACCTTGCTCATTTAGTAGAAAGAGCTTCAATTGATGCTGCAATGTTACCATTCCTGTTTTTCATAATAGCAGGTCTGATGGCGTTAGCGACTGGAACTTCATGGGGAACCTTTGGAATCATGTTGCCAATTGCCGCAGAGATTATGGTGATTACAGATGTATCCTTGTTACTTCCATCCCTTGCTGCTGTTCTAGCGGGGGCAGTATTTGGTGATCATTGCTCACCAATTTCTGATACTACTATCTTGTCATCAACAGGTGCTGGGTCGAATCATATCGCCCATGTCCTAACACAGCTGCCATATGCTTGTATTGTAGCAAGTGTAGGAGCAATTAGTTTTCTGATTGTAGGATTCTCTGGTAACGTGGTATTAGCACTGATATTTACGTTGGTTTTACTAACAATAATAAGCTTCTTGATTAACAATATAAATAGAACAAAAGAATATAGTAAGTAAAATCTTAACCAAGCTGTCGATGATATTCGACAGCTTGGTTCTTTTTATTGACAAAATTTATGCAATTAGCTTTGACATCATAATAAAGTATCGTTTATAATACAAACATAAATATCTGAAAAAAGTAAACATTTATAACATTCCTTCTTAACTTTTTTCATAGGATAATTTATGGAAGGAATAAAAACTAAAAGGAGGTAGAAAAAATGGAGACAAGGTCACAGTGGGGAACAAGAGCCGGCTTTATTATGGCTGCTGTTGGTTCGGCGATTGGACTAGGAAATATCTGGCGTTTTCCAGCAGTTGCTTACGAAAATGGTGGTGGAGCTTTCTTTATTCCATACTTATTTGCACTTCTTACAGCAGGTATCCCAATCCTTATCATGGAATTTACCATGGGTCATAAATACAAGGGTTCTGCACCGTTAACGTACAGAAGAATTAATAAAAAGGCTGAATGGGTTGGCTGGTGGGCAGTTTTAGTTGCCTTTGTAATATCAACTTACTACTCGGTAATTATTGCCTGGGCAATATCCTACTCCATGTTTTCGTTTAATTTAAATTGGGGTGAAGACACACAAGCATTTCTGTATGGTGAGTATTTGAAATTATCGGTTGATCCAGGACAAACAGGAAGCTTTGTTCCAGGAGTACTCATTCCATTAATTATTGTTTGGATTGTCGTATTAGGTATTTTATTTAAAGGTGTTAAAAAAGGTATCGAAGTTGCAAACAGAATATTTATTCCAGCATTGGTAATTATATTTCTTATTATCGTAATTCGTGCAGTTACTCTACCTGGTGCATTAACAGGGTTAGAGGCATTCTTTGAACCTGACTTTAGTAAAATTCTCGATCCAACTGTATGGGTAGCAGCATATGGACAGATATTCTTCAGTTTATCAATTGCATTTGCTATCATGATTACATACTCAAGTTATCTGCCTAAAAAGTCAGATATTACCAACAACGCATTTATCACTGGTTTTGGTAATTCGAGTTTTGAATTATTGGCGGGTATTGGAGTATTTTCTGTTCTTGGTTTTATGGCTGTACAACAGGGAGTTCCAGTTGATGAAGTAGTAAAAGGCGGAGTTGGATTAGCGTTCATAGTGTTCCCGCAAATCATCAATGAGTTCCCAGCATTTAAAGAGTTATTTGGATTCCTGTTCTTTGCTTCATTAGTTTTAGCAGGTTTGACGTCTTTGATGTCTATCACTGAAACTTATGTAGCTGGTTTGGTTGACAAATTTAAAATTTCCAGAACAAAAGCTGTCTTATTTGGTGGAGGATTAGCAGCGCTTGTGTCACTCTTATTCGCGACACAAGGTGGTTTACTCTTCTTGGACGTGGCTGATTATTACATTAACCAATTTGGTGTAGCTTTTGTAGGATTAGTCGAAGTAGTTCTAATGGCGTGGGTGTTCCGTAAGCTAGGTGAATTCAAAACACATGCAAATGAAATATCTGATATACGTTTAGGATCATGGTGGACTGTGAGTTTAGGCGTCATAACACCAATTGTGCTTGGATATATGATGTTTGGATTGTTCAAAGAGAACTTATTGAAAGAATTTGACAATGCAACAGGTAACTATGGTGAATATGGAGATACATTTATCTTATTCAGTGGTTGGGCAGTTGCTGTTGGAGCAGTTATAGTTGCTATAGTGCTAGCTGTGATCAAATGGAAATCCAATCCTGAGCTTGAAGATGATTCTTCAAAAGGAGGCGAATAATATGACTGTTAGTTCAATCTTTGTCATGATATTAGGTATAGTTATCATTTGGGGAGGACTTGCTGCGAGTATTATGAATGCCGTTAAAAAAGCAAAGCAGGCAAAGGAAAGTTAATAAATTCTAAATTTAAGGAGCTATTGCGAATATCGCAATAGCTCCTCTTTATTTTTGTTTCCCCATTCTTTCCCACTTTCGTAAATAAGGATAGGGGTCAAATGACCATTCACTGTAGCCATTATCCTTATACATACCATAATGAAGATGTGGGGGGAACTTTCCGGACGTGCCTGGGGGACCGTACCCTGTTGAGCCGACGTAACCAACAACATCACCGGGCTTAACGATTTGTCCCACTTTTATATCTTTCTCATACTTAGTGAGATGAGCGTAATAATGATAGATGTTATGGACATCACGTAACCCAATTCGCCATCCACCAAATAAATTCCAACCCATTAGTTCAACCACACCATAAGTTGTAGACCTTACGGGAGTACCATAGTTTGCGAAAATATCTGTTCCTTCATGAATACGTAAACCGCCGAATCCCCGTCTGTTGCCCCAAGTATTGTTATAACTGTAATTGTAATTTGATGGCATAGGAAATGTACGGTCGGTTAATTCAATATCTTTGAATTTTTTAAAAACACGGGCGTTATTCATGATTGATTGCACATTTAAATCGCGCTTATATAAATTCCAAAGAGCTATTTTAATATCCTCATTAGAATATCCGTAATTTTGCAGGTACTTTCCCATCGTGTATAGAACATCATCTGGATTCTTTGGGTCTGCCTTTTTATCACCATTTCCATCTTTTCCAATTCCATGAAAAAGTGCAATAACACTTTCATTCTTATTATCCACATTACCAATTCCAAACCATTTGGTTGGAGTAAAAGTAATGGAAATTAGTTGATCAGATGGAACATTCTTTTGAATATTTCGTTCATACTGATCAATGGCAGCAAAATAGTACCAGGGTATTAAAGTTAAAGCTTCTGTTTTTTTGAATAATTCTATACGCTTTGCGTAAATATCTTTATCTGCATGAACAGTCTTTACATCTATTTGCGTGATGAGACCAACAAATAAGATGAGGGCTATTATTTTATAATATCTCACAATACATCATCACCTTTTTTGGTCATTTTCTTTGTCTATTCCCTGAGGTGACCTTTTCATTTCTTGAACAATAGACGTAATCGTGTTTCTGTATTCTCCACCTTGTGGTGTACTATTATGCAAGCTACGGATATCGGCAATTAAATCTCTATCATTAGAAACGTATACCTCAAAATAACTAGGCATGGCAGCAATAGCAGTTTGTTTAGCAATATCTGAAGCTACATCTTCCTCTAGGTCATCGTTGTTGACATAAGCTATTAATACCTCTCTATCCGTAACCAAAGTGGCTACCTCATTAATTCCCTCAGTACGTAATATAATTCGTGTAATCATATCTGCTATCTTGTGTCGATCCATGGTCACAGCATGACCTTTTTCATCGTTGGTGTTTACCTGGTCCCTTGTGTAATGAACGAAACCAAGTCGATTTTCCTCTTCATTGGAAGTGGGGGTTTCGTCGTTTCTATTAGGGTCCAATTCGTTTCTAATCTGCTCCCCTTGATCAGCCTCTTCGTTTGTACCGCATGCTGTTAAGAATGTCATACATAATAAAAGAGCCAATGCGAACTTTTTATACATTATTCATCCCGCCTTTTTGTGTAGGTTTTATTGCGTTATTTTGCTACATGAAAAAGTTTTCATTCATCATTAGAAAGAATCTTCGCATGTAAATTAAGGATAAAATCTGGTTATAACGGAGAACTTTATGGTAAACTGTAAACAGTTAGGTGGGGGTGAAACAGGTGATTGAATTGCATGGAAAGACGTATGAAATAATTGAAAATATAAAGGAAGGTTATGATGCAGAACGCTTAGAAGAGCGATTCTCTGACATTCTAACCAAATACGACTTTATTGTTGGAGATTGGGGTTATGATCAGCTTCGTTTAAGAGGCTTTTACGATGACCAAAACACGAAAGCAGCCTTTGATTCAAAAATAAGTACACTGGACGATTATTTGTATGAGTACTGTAATTTTGGATGTGCCTATTTCGTTCTAAAAAGAATAGATAAGTAATAGCGGTAGTGAAAATAAAAACTACCGCTATTCTTCTGGCCGGACTTCTCCACCCTCATCGTCATGGATTGGATGCGCTCCAGGTGTTTGTCTTGGTAAATCATCATGTTGTTCCTTATCTGGAAAGACAAAAGCACTTTGCCTAAACTGTCCTTCTTCCCACTCGGTCGATTTACTTTGGACTGGTTCCCCCTGATTAATAGGAGATCCCAGTGGACCTTCAGGAAATTCCTCAGGTATTAATTCACTTCTTTGCCTCTTTACATTATCAACTTCAGAGTAATTTTTTTTTCTTTTTCTCTTCATGGTATATCACCCTTTCAGAATTATGTTTTGTTTGATTGTCTATTTTTATTCCATTTTTAAACATGAAAGATTGATTTATTACCTAATTCATAAAAAGCTTTTCTCAATAAGTGAGTAAAAAACCGAAAGGACATTCTAAAGGTGTTAGTGCACTTTAGTAATCATTGTGATATTAGATAAACAAAAAAACGTCGACCACATAGGTCGGCGTTGTCTTAGTTTATAGTAAATCTCTAAGTATTTTCCGCAATTCATCTGCTTCTATTTCTGTAACGTGGAAAGAGTGTTCTATTCCACCTTCATTTGAAAAATCCTCTTTGCTTAACACAGCATAGCGGTTTTTTTGTAAGTCAATTACTACCTTTTTGTCTTGTTCACGAGCGTTTGTGATGGCGAAATCATATCTGCGAAAGTTCCCCATAAAACTTAAGTAGCGAACTTCTTGCTCCAGCGATTCATCTTTTAAAAGTTTATAGTTTTTAGCCATGAAAATCCTCCTTTAATAAAGTGCGACTAGAATATTACTTGGGTCATCACATTTATCTCCACTATAACATGTTTTATTTTTGCAATCATTGTATGATATATTTGGAGTATCAAGAACGGTGGAGGTTTTTTTATGTATTTCGTTGACCGAAGTAAAATAGAACAAACATTAACATACATGGATAGCTTGCTTCAGGAACTTTGGAACCAATCTTTTGAATCCTTTCAGGAAAAGCTATTGTTGGAGAGAATTACACAAATGATTATTGAATCAATGCTAGATGTTGGGAATATGATGATTGATGGGTTTATCATGCGGGATCCTGGAAGTTATGAGGACATTATAGACATTCTTGTAGATGAAAAGGTACTGCCTTCTAATGATCAGGATGGTTATAAAAAGGTAGTAAGACTGCGCACGCTACTTGTTAAAGAGTATTTGAACATAGATCATGAAAAAGTAAAAAGTATCACCACAGAAAATAAACAGTTACTAAACCAATTTGGCGATCGGGTTCGTACTTATTTGGAAAACGAGCTTGGTGTTGCTAACGCGTTCTCAAATGAATGAAATGAGGGTTATTTAGGTGAAGAATTATCAAGGTTATTTGGTTGATCTAGACGGAACAATGTATCAAGGAGAAGCAAGGATCCATGCTGCTAAAGAATTTGTGGATTTTTTACATGAAAATAATCTTCCACATTTATTTTTAACTAATAACTCTTCTAAAACACAGTTGGAAATTGCCGAAAAGTTAAACAAGATGGACATACGTGCAACTGAAAAACATATATTCACCTCTAGTATGGCAACAGCTAGCTATATTGCCAGCCAAAATCAGGGTAGGCGTGTATTTGTTATTGGTGAGAGAGGTCTTCATGAGGCGATTGAAGAGAAAGGTTTAATAATAACTGAAGAGAATCCCGACTTTGTAGTAATTGGAATTGATCGAGAAATTACATATGAGAAACTAACGAAAGCTTGTTTATTTGTTCGAAACGGTGCTACATTTGTTTCAACAAATAGTGATGTAGCAATTCCCACAGAGCGTGGGCTGGTCCCGGGAAATGGAGCACTTACCTCTGTTATTACTGTAAGCGCCGGAGTTGAACCAATTTTCATTGGGAAACCTGAACCTATTATTATGGAGCAAGGATTAAAAACACTCGGTTTATCAAAGGATGCGACATTAATGGTTGGCGACAATTACCACACAGACATAATGGCTGGAATTCAGGCTGGCGTAGACACATTAATGGTGTTTACAGGTGTCACCCGCTTTAAGGACTTTCCTGATTTACCAAAGAAACCAACCTATCATGTACAAAATTTAAGTGAATGGTTAGTGACATAAAAAAAAAGCTGCCTACCTGAGTGAATACCCCGGTAGGCAGCTTTACTTATATTTTAATCATCTAACATTTCAGCATCCCGTGTCCCATGTGCTAATCTACTTGAGGCTGCAGCTGCAATTGCGCCAACAATATCATCTAAAAAGGTATGACATTCTCCTGTTGATTTATCATTTAACCGCTCAAGAATTCCTGGTTTTTGTTTATCAATATAACCATAATTAGTAAACCCTATTGATCCATAAACATTAACGATTGATAAGGCAATAATCTCATCTACACCATATAGACTTTCATCTGTTTCAATTGTTTGTTGAAGTGGAAAATCCAACATTTTTTGCTCTGCTAGTTTGTCTAATTGAATACCAGTAAGTACTGCATTTTGAACCTCGCGCTTTGTTAAAACACGATCCACATTGTGAAGACAATCTTCCATACTCAAATCATCATGATATTTTGATTGCAAATAATAAACCAGCTCAGCAATATCATCTAAGGTAACACCTCGTTCAGTTAACCATTCACGTGCTTTTAATTCTAATTGATCTTGATTTGTATTTTCATCCATTAAAATCACCTACTCTTACGTATTTTTGACCATTTGTAATACATATACTTATTGTAAATGTGAAAAGGGGGAAATATGTGCGAAACTTACTTACTACTTATTATGGTATCCAAACAGAAGGAACTTGTTTTTTGGATGGAGCAGAGGGTTATATCGGCAACGAATACATTTATTTTATCATTCCTGCTGTAAACAATGAAACTATTCATGCAGAACAGCTCTCATTAGCGTATTACCTTTTTGAGAACGGATTAAACAATATTGCTGTACCAGTTCAAAATATTAATGGAGATTGGGTTACTTTATTTATGGGTGAGGAATATATTGTAACCAAAACACAACATATAAATCAACAAAACAGATTAGAACATGGACAGTATTTAGCCAATTTCCATCGAATAGGGGCAGGCTATCCATATGAACCACAGGATTTTTCAAGCTATGGGGAATGGAAACAGCTATGGATAAACAAATTAACTGCCTTTGAGCAAAAGGTGGATCAGGATGAACTGATGTACCAATCATCCTATCACCGGAAACTTTCCGATCTGTTTCCTTATATTATTGGTATTAGTGAAAATGCGATTCAATATTTACAGGAAACCGAATTTGATAATCGTTTTCATGATGGTGATAGAGGGGCAATAACCTTCAGACGTTACACAAATCAGTGCAGCAGGGATATAATTTGGCATGGTAATTTTATTGTTGACCATCCAGTACGTGATCTAGCAGAATACATAAGATATTGTGTTCTGTATCAAGGGGATAGCGGGAGGGATAATGTTGTTAAATTCCTCCATGTGTACCAACGTGAGCAACCACTTTCCGTATTTAGCTGGCGATTATTGTACGCACGTCTTCTTTACCCAGTTCATTTTTTTGATTTGATGGAAAAAGGCTTTACCTCGACTTCGCATGATTCGTTATTAACTAGTTTGAACGATTTACAACAAAAACAATTACGTTACGAAAAGTTTATGGGTGAGTTTTTTCAACTAGTTGAGGTTAATCATGACATTTGGAAAATACCTGTGGTAGACTGGTTATAAGAAATAAAGAGTAGCGGCATTTACTAAGATTTATACGTGTTAGATAAATAAAAAAAGGCAAACATACAGATGTTTGCCTCCAATCTATTGTATTAAAATACTTGTTCGATTTCTCTAACTCCAGGAACTTCAGCAATTAATGCGCGTTCGATTCCAGCTTTTAACGTGATTGTTGAACTTGGGCAGTTACCACATGCACCCATCAAACGAAGAAGTACAATGCCATCCTCATCAACATCTATTAACTCCACATCTCCACCGTCACGAAGTAAAAATGGGCGTAATTTATTTAAGACTTCTTGGACTTGTTCTTGCATTATTCATCTTCCCCTTTCATATTTCCATTATAAGATGAATGACTAAAAAAATCTATTGTTAATATATATTATATCATTAATAGATGGTTATATTTTATCTTTTTTAGAAGGTTTTGTAAAATATAAGTAACTAAATAGTAGGGAGGCTATCATGGTGGATGAAAAAGCTGTAATTACAGTTTATGGGGCGGAACAGATATGTGCCAGCTGTGTAGGTGCCCCAGGGTCAAAGGACACATATGAATGGTTGCAGGCAGCGATAGGCAGAAAGTATATAGACAATGTAGTTGGTTACAATTATATTAATATTAATGAACCTCAAGCAGACCAAAAACACAGTGATTTTATTGAAAGAATTTTTTCTGAGGATTTATTTTATCCGATTGTGTTTGTAAATGAAGAAATGGTCGCAGAGGGGATACCGCGTTTGAAAACGATTTATCAGGCATTAGACAAATATGAAATTCCATTACAGTTGAAATAAATTTATAGCAATAAGTTGAATAGTAATGCAACAGTTTGTATAATTAAAGGTAAAGAGGAGGGGACGACATGGTTGTTACATTTACTGACAATGCAGTAGGACAGATTAGAGAAATGATGCAAGACGAATCAGAAGATGTTCGTCTACGCTTTGGAATAAAAGGTGGCGGCTGTAGTGGATTATCCTATTCTTTAGGATTTGATTATGACATTAATGCCGAATTGGATATGGTTGATGAAATTAATGGTGTTCCTGTTGTGATTTTTAAACAGGATATCCCTATTATAGAAGGAACGAAAATTGATTTTAAACAAAATATGATGGGCGGCGGATTTAGCATCGATAATCCGAACGCTATGGTTAGCTGTGGTTGTGGATCATCGTTTAAAGCGAAAGATCGCGCGGGCGCACCGGAAAAATGTTAGCGGTGTGACAACGTTTTGTGAAGGTTTTCTAATCGTAGTATCATTCGGTAAACCTAAACGGAAACAAATCGTAAAGGTTGCGGACTACACTAGTTTAACCGAGCATATCGACAGTTCAAACGAATATAAACAACCGTTATATAGACGTTTTGCGGTTGTTAATAACGATAAGTAAGACTTTCTTAGCGCTAAATTTAGGCGTTGGGGAGGTCTTTTTTTGTGTCTTTAAAGAAACGCAAGAGAATCACAAAACTAGCGGAACCTGTAAAGGATTTTCCGAACTTGACGCAAACACAAGCGATTGACATTGTTATTAGCGGAAAGCGAACGGAAGGTGTAAGGGACCGCACTATTAAAGATTACGTTAAGATGTGGGAATATTTCACGAAGTGGCTAAACGATAACTACATAGTGGACTATGTAAACGACTTAACGGCGGAGGAATTTCGGAATTATATAAATTACATGAAGTACGACAAGCGCAAGTATGCGGGACACAAGTATATAGACGGTGATAAGCAAGCGATCGGATTGTCCGACACGACGATAAATATTAACTTGCGATGTTTGAAGGCGTTGTTTAATTACTTATATCGCGAGGGCTTGCTCGAAGTGAATCCGATAGAAAACGTTAGGTTACTACGTCAGGACAACGTAAACGACTTAACCAACCCGTTAACAAATGACGAGGTGAAGGATATTTTAGCACTACCAAACAAGCGTGATTTCGTGGGTTACCGTGACTTTGTAGCTATTAACACCTTGTTAGATAGTGGCCTACGTATTCGTGAATTACTTTCATTACGTGCGGAAGACGTGGATATAAAGACACGGTTTATTACGATTAAGTCTAGCGAAAGCAAGAGCCGTAATTTCCGATTAGTTCCTATATCTACGCACGTAGCGAAGTTGCTATTGCAATTAATAACGGAAACCAAGACGCATTTTAAAACGGATAGGATTTTCTTATCTAGTTACGGGGAGCCGTTAGGAGCGAATCACTTTAATAAACGGTTGAAATATTACGCAGAAAAGGCAGGAGTTAAGAACAAGAAGGTTACGGCACACGTCTACCGCCATACATGGGCCAAGAATATGATACTTAACGGTTGCGACGCCTTCACGTTGCAGAAAATCGGCGGCTGGGCAGATATACGTACAATGCGCCGGTATATACAAATGGACGTATCAGAAATGAGAGAAAGCCACGACCAGTTTTCACCGGTCAATACGATGTTTAATAAACGTAAATAAAAAAGTGAAGGAGGTAATCAAGTGGACAAACGAATTGCATTTTATACAAAAAAAGTAGCGCAATACGGATCGACTCATGTTAGCAAACGCAGGAACCAATACCGTTATGACCGACTCATGCAGTACAAATCGAAGTTGAACGAACTAGCAAAGTAAAAATCACACAAAAAAAAGGCGCTATACCCAAACGTCGAAACGTAAGAATACACCACCTAGTCACGTAGGTATATCTTATAAAATTTAAGTGTATTTGTCAATTCGGAGGGTTTAACACAAAAACAGAACATACGTTTGTTTTATAGCGCCCTAATCGGAGGGCAACGACATGCAACCTAAAACTTACGAGTCATTAACATTCGAGAATATCGAGCAATACCGCACGTTTGAAACTAAGCACGAAATGGACGTTAAAATATATGAATACATTGAACGGTTACGCACGGACGAGCAGCCGGAATCAGTAATAGAAGTATTACGTTTCTTTGGGCGGTGTAGCTTACGAGTTAAAGGCGTTAGTTTCGCTAAGTATCAAACAATAGCGGACAGTATAGGCAAGTCCGTAAGCACCGTCAAAAGGTCGGTCAAGGTACTTAAAGAGTACTGCATGATCGAGTGTGTTCCGACTATTAAGAAGTGGCTAGGACGTGGCAAAAGCCGTAGAAAGTCAGTTAATATTATTCAGATTTTATCGCAGATGAACCGACAGAATGAACCCACAGCAGAACTCAAAGAAACTAGCACGGACGCGCCTTCCAACGTTGAAAAGGAAGTCGAACCATCTGTATTAAATCATTCAAATACTAATACCTACGTACTAGAGACGGGAGTGACGTTAAACTCGGCCAGGGCGATTAAGAACGCTATACCGGAAGTAATTTATAACACGTTAAACCCGTTCTTCAACGCCAAGGATTTACAGCGATTGACTGGCGTTGTGTTCCGTGCTAAGACGTCTAAATTACATATAGAAAGCTATTCAGACGCATTTACAGACGCTCTACTCGACGTTATAAGACGTTACAAGGAAGGCACTATATCGAACCTTGACGGCTATTTGTACGCAACTATAAAACGATTAAGTAGACGGCTATTTCTTGCGAGTTAATGTGTAAAGTATAAAAACTTGACGGCCATGCGCGAGTTTAGTCGTAAATTCACGTGTGATTTAGTGTGATAAAGCGTGTGTTACTTTTAGTAAGTGTATGAGATTACACGTATCTTCACGTATGTGAAACGTTGGGGGTACAGAGTGGCGGTTTTTCCGTTCACCAGCCGTCCTTGCCGAAAAATACGAGGGTGCTGCTTGGTATAACCGGACAAAACGCGGGATCAGTGACGCTTGGCAACCGTGTCCGCAAAAGTATACATATATGAACATGACGAACTTAGCCGTTCCGCCGTTCATAAAAGTATTACGCTCGATTACATGAAAGTTCGTATAAATATTGACATTTTACGAACGATAAGTTATACTGAACGTACCATAAATTAATCGGAGGTAATCGTACATGAGTGAGGACAAAACATTCGCATATATTCGAGTATCAAGCAAGGATCAGAACGAAGCTAGGCAAGTCGATACTATGCAACGGTTAGGCGTCAACGAACGGGACGTATACGTCGATAAGGTTAGCGGTAAGAACACGAATAGACCGCAATACCAAGCGTTAAAGACGCAAGCACGGAAGGGTGATACAGTTATATTCGACAGTATAACTCGTATGAGCCGGAACATGAACGACATAAAGGCAGAGTTTAAATATTTTGTTGACAAAGGCGTATCGTTACAATTCGTTCACGAACCTATGTTAAACACGACAGCCACGGACGAGAACGGCGACGTATTACAACGTGCTATATCCGATATAATTCTAACGTTACTATCCGCATTTGCAGAGAAGGAACGGACAGACATAAACGAACGCCAAGCAGAAGGAATCGCAGCAGCTAAACGCAACGGGAAACAGTTAGGACGTCCAACAGTAACATATAACACGCTTACCAAGGAACAACGTGACTTATTCAACGTACAGTATAGACGTTGGAAAGAAGGCGCACAGACCGCCGTAGAAACAATGAATAACGTAGACATGAAGAAAACAACGTTTTATAAGATTGTAAAGGAATATGAAGGGTTAATCGGAACGTAAGCACAGACGCAAACAGCCACAGGAACGCCACACACCGCCATACAACAGCATATGAGAAGTAATAGATTTATAGGTCGTTAGTCTACGTATAGCCTTTATACGTGTTACTGACGGCCTTTTTGTGTTGACGGATTACAACGGCAAGGCAAGAGTGTTATGGGGGTGGGGTATCTCGGAAAGACTGGCTGCCGGGCGCTTGAAAATTTACGTTAAAATTTTGTATGTCGAGGGCCAAAAGTTCATAAATTTGTCACAAAGGCACTGCACTGCAGGTATGGCATACGATTAAAGGCTATAACTCGGGAGCAGTGTCGGGCCATTGTCCTGTATATTTGGATGCAAATTTAAGGAGGCGTTATGAAATGGAAATCACAAACATTAAACTTACAGAAATCATTGCAAATCCAAACCAACCACGGAAAAACTTTGATGATCAGGCACTCCAAGAGTTGTCCGATTCAATAAAAATTGACGGGCTTATGGCACCGATAACGGTTCGAATCATGCAACATGACACAATGGGCTATGAAATCGTACAAGGTGAACGGCGCTATAGAGCATCGAAAATTGCAGGCTTAACAGAGATTCCCGCATTTATTCAGGAATTAACCGACGAGGATGCGTTCCACCTATCTGTTATCGAGAATATCCAACGTGAACAATTAACGGCGTTAGAAGAAGCGCGGGCATTTCAAAGTTACGTTGAACTCGGTTATAAGCATGGTCAAATAACAGAAAAGGTAAGCAAAAGCCGGACATATATAACGAGTAGGCTTCGGTTGTTGAAATTATTACCGGAAATACAGGACATGATTGCAGAAGGTAAGTTAACAGGAGGACATGCGATACAGATTTTAAAACTTCAGAATGACTTGCCAGGTAAGCGGGATAATGAAAAACCATTCGAATACGCGCAGGAAATATTGGTAGCGGAATATGAGGGAGTGGATAAAGTTTCTGTCAGTGAAGTTAAACAGGCTGGTGAAAAGATAAAACAAGGGTTTATCATTGCCATTTTAGATGTGTTTAATAAGGTGTGCAAAAAATTAAAATCGTTGGATTTGTGTGACGAAACCGGAATAGACATAACGGACATTAAAAAAAGTCATTTAGAATCGGCGGCAGAGTATGAAATCAAAATGATGAATCCAGGTGAAAAGAAATCAGAAGTATATGAAAAGTATGAGGCAATTGAAGAAGAAATACTAAACAGTTCCTATGATGAACTGATGGATAAATGGGTAGACGGATTATTAAAGCTTCGAGAAGAATCCATTAAAAAGTCTATGGAAACCTTACGGCAAACACAGATAGATTTAGTCAAATCATACCGTGATGCTGCGGAGTTAAACACAAGTGGACAAAAACAAGAATTAAAAGATAAGGCAGATTATATTGAGAAGATGACGTTTGAAGATTTCAACGACTATATACTTGAAAGCTTCCTACCAAAAAGTGTCACGTGACACAATCGTAATTGTAAACGTAAATGGCCTAATCTTATTGGTGGTTGGTCATTTTTATTTTAGTAAAAGGAAGGAAATTATCAGAATCTAACGGAAAGGGACGATTTAATATGAATAACCAACAACTGAAACTGATCCGGTTATACAACGGAATGAGCCAACGAGAGTTTGGCGCACATATTGGCGTTGCAGAATCGACCATAGCGAAGATCGAAAGCCGCTGGCAATCGGTAAGCGAAGTGACTAGGGCAAGGGTCCTGCGAAACTTTGACGTAAGCGATCCGGAGTTTATCACGTTTTGTGATCGCATGGACGTAAGAGCATAAAGTTAGCGGCACTCGTGAGTGCGTAAGCAAGTAGTAACGGTATACAACGAAGATAACCGGGATTGTCAACAATCCAAGGGAAAGGCTATCGCCAGCATTTCGGGGAGACCGCCCTCATTGCTAAACTATTGCCTTTTTCGTACAAGGATATTTACGAAAAGGAATTTACACAGTTAGCGCCCTGAATGGAATGAAGGGCGCAGGGTTTAGGATTTGTAGTAACGATATACAACGTTAAAAAGTGTACTTATTCCTTTTAAGGGTTAGGTCGTATAAACCCCGTCATGACAGCGTTTTGGCAGGATTTTGGGACGATAACTTCCCAAAACCGTTCTAAAAACGATGACAAGTAGCACGGTTCTAAAACGAAAATAAATAGGAGGAACACGATGATTAAAGTAAATGAACGTAAGGAAATAACCGTAATTGATTCGATAATGGGAAGCGGAAAGACGCAATGGGCAATACAACGAATGAACGAAGCTAACCCGCCAGAGAAGTTTATCTATATAACGCCGTTTCTTGACGAAGTGGATCGTATCAAAAAGGACGTTACTAACCGTCAGTTTGTAGAGCCTAATAACGCAAATGATGAGGGACGCAAGTTACGCAGCTTAAAGGACTTGATCGTACAAGGAAAGGACATAGCGTCCACACATTCGTTGTTTAAGACGGCGGACGATGAACTTATTGAATTATTAACAGATAGTGGCTATACGATAATACTTGATGAAGTAATGGACTGTGTTGCGTCGGTAGAAGTGAAACCGTCGGACATACGTAAGCTAGAACGTGCTGGCGACATTGAAATAAACGAAGGCAAGGTTATATGGACGGGCGATCCGCAGGACAATAGTCGTTACATGGATATTCGTTTGGTAGCACAAGCGGGCAACCTTTTCTACTACCGCGGTAAGTTTCTAGTGTGGGCGTTCCCGCCAAGCGTATTTAATGTCGTGGACGATGTAACCGTAATGACTTACCTATTCGATGGCCAAACACAACGATATTACTTTGACTTGTACGGATTCGACTGTAATTATAAAGCGATTAAGCAAGTAGGAGAACGATACGAAATAACGGACCACGTCGTACAGAACGAACGTAGGAAAGAATTGTACGCGTTGATTAATATTTATGACGGCAAGATGAACGACATCGGAGAAAGCAAGAATGCATTAAGTGTAACTAATTTAAAGCGAATAAATAAAATGGCTGACCTTGACTTTATGAAGAAAATTAGGAACAACCTAAGAAACTTTTTCGACCACAAGGTAGGCGCAAAGCGCGAAAATGTTTACTATTCTACCTTGAAAGAGATAGAAGGGATCATTCAGCCTAAAGGTTATAAAGAACCAAAAGTAAAAAAGAGTGACCGGGGCAAGCGTATCAAACCAAAAGTAGTTATACCGCATAATACTAGAGCGACAAACGAATACGCCGACAAGTGGGCGATGGCTTATATATTTAACCGCTATATGAAACAAGATATAAAGGTATTCTTCCAGGACAACGAAGTCAAAGTCAACGACGACCTACTAGCAGTTAGTGACTTATTACAATGGATATACCGATCAAGAATACGCAACGGCGAGCCAGTCGAATTGTATTTACCGTCTAGCCGTATGCGCGGGTTACTCAAACAATGGGCGCATTATGAAATATAAAATCTACTAATCAAACTAAAAAAGGGGAGGTATAACGTGCAAGAGGTCGGAGATTTAGGGAGAGATTCAGGTGCAGGCGCTGTTAGGTTTACGAAACAATTCACGGAAGGTCTAAACGTAAAAGCGCAGGCGGGCATTTGCGCCCGCCCGCTGAAACTAATCCACGCATTGAGCTTGAAAGAGTCATACTGTATAAATTAATTAGAACGAGTTGAACGTTTAAAACTGTGCCAATTAAATGCAAATGTACATCTAAGCTATCATTCAATGACGTTCAGTTGGTTGTTAGAACTCTTAGCTAAATTATTTGTTTAATTTATTCTTTTAGAGTAAATCTTAGAAGCTTATCATCTTCAGCCAATTCAATCACTCTATTACTTAAAATACTCATTAATTCTTCATCATCTTTTTTAATTTGGAAATCATTTACTGAAAGGATAAATTGCTTGTTTTCTTTAATAGCTATATCATTAGAGATTTTTATAATACTCGCGATTTGTCTATTATCTATTCCACCAGAATAACATGAAGAATCATGTACTAGTAATTCAAGTAATGAATTATATTTAAAAACCAAGAGATCAACAATAAGTTTTTTTACCTCTCCAACTCCTTCGCCGCCATCCCCCTTTAAATTTAATTCCATTTTAAAGGGCCTGTTTTTTTGATGCTTTTTTTTAAGCTCTAACGAGAAGAAGGCTGTAACTTGCTCTGTATATATATCTTTAACAGTAGAATAAATGAATTTTTGGTATTTTTGTACTAACTCTTCATACTTGTCAAATTCTTGTTTAACCTCAGTGTATGCATCTGTTAATTTTAATTCTTTTGCTTCTCTATTCTTAATGGCCTCTTCTATGCGAGCCAAATCCCCTTGGTTATATTTCAATTGTTGTAGTTCTAAGCTTTTTGCTTCATATATTTTAATAGCTTCTTGAAATATCTTATTGACAGATATTATTTTAGCTATTTCATCAATCTTTGCTGATCTAAATGTAATCTCGCTCTTTAATTCTTCCTGCTTAATTTGTAATTCTTCTATTTTCATCTGAAGTGTATTTTTTCTATCTATAAACACAGTATTATAGAAATCTTCTACATCTTTAAACCGTTTAATAACCATTTCTGGAATGTCAACTTCAGCTTTTTTAAATAACAAGTTAATTTGAGAGTGTGAAATGTCTACCTGATTAGATTCCTCAATAAATTCTTTTAAACGAATAATTTCTAACTTTACAGATTCAAAACTAGACTTTATTTTCTTTAACTCATAATTCTTATCTGAATAATTTTTCACCAATTCTAGTTTTTCCTCTGAAATTTCAATTGACGAAATCTTTTGATTTAATTTTTTTATTTCTTCTTCTTTTTCTAAAACATTTTGGTTAGTGAGAAATATTTTCTCATTTATTTCTTTGGGTTTTATATCACCAAAAATGCTTGTTACTTCTTTCTCAATTTTTTTAAGATATTTAAGTTTATCTTGGATTTCATAATATTTTCTAGTTAAGTTGGCGAGGTCATATAAACTGAGTAACGAAAAATAGCTTACATAGTCTTCTAGTGTAGGTTCAGGCCTTGAACTAATTATATGACTCTTTTGCTTTATAAAGATTTGCTTATTATACAAATTTCTATCTATGCTAAAGAAACTCTTGTAATCTTTTAAGGAGTTTAATTTACCATTTATTTCCATATCTGAAGATCCTAGTTTTCGAGTAACGTTAAATTCTTCATTTTCATACTTAACTATGGCTATTAACTTCCAACCATTGATTTCTTCTTTTACAACAGTTTTATCTTCATTTGCACCGAAAATATAATCAACAAATTTTAAAAGTAAGGTCTTTCCGATACTGTTTGAGGTTTCCCTGTTTTCATTAGGCTTTGTAATTTTTCCGTAGATGACGGAAGTACCTGTTTCTGAAAAGTTTAGTTTTCTTACTTTCTCACTATTCGGGTTTTCAATTGTGAGATTTAATATTTTCATTAAAAACCATTCCATTCTCGCTATAATTAACCATTCCAACAATATACATAAAATTTATAGTCAATATGAATTTTTGGTATGTTGGTGGATTTTTCAACTTTTTGGTATTAATATATTTCTTTTGAAAGTCTTTCCATATTGTTTCAACCGGAAGGTGTTTTTTACTTAAAACACTAAGAATGAAAGAGCTGATACCTAAGAGACTTTCTGAATTGGAAATATATTTATCAGGTAAAATCACCTTATCACTTCCTCTGTAAAAAATTCATCTTTTTCAAATATATCGCAACGGTCAAATATATATACCACTAACATTTTGCAAGGGGTTATCAGCCCTTGACTAAATTCTGCGTATTCAATAATTTGACTAATAAGCTTTTCATACAATTTTGTTCCTGAAAGTGTTTCTGATAATGTATCGTAGGACGAAATAATATAACTCTTTACTCTATTAAATTTATCTGAATATAATAAGTCCTGATTAATTGTTGAAATCATTTTTTCTACTACATCTAACTGGTTAATCATTTTTTCTATTTCTTCTTTTTTATCATTGAGGTTATTTAAACCAATTTTTTTTCTGAAGAGATTCTATCATAACTCTTATTAGTTTCATTTGAAAATATTTTTTCTTGAACCATACCAGATAGAACGTCTATAACTTCATACATCATCTTTGCACTAATTGCGTTATGATCGATAATTGATCTTACTCTTAATATTGTACTTAAGGATATTAAATCATTAATTTCCATAATCTCTAATATATCTCTTATGTAAGCGACATTTGTAACCTCATATTCAAATTTCTCACCGTACTTTTTTTCTAGTTTCTCACATTCAAGTTTATAATACCTCTCACTATCGTGTGGTAAATTCCGATCAATCGTGTTAACTATAAACACAAATTTTTTCAGTCCTTTTCCCCACTTACCATGAGTGTATATTAAATCAAGCAGCTTGCTAAAGTCCTCTGAAAATTTACTCTGCATATCTTTCCTTAGGCTATTTTTCATTTGCTGCGGAGAATAAATTTGGTAAAAAAGTTGGTCTTCAACAACCCATCCATCGTTTTTATCATCCCCACCAGATGAATTAGGCATTTCATATGTTTTGTTGCAAAAAGTATAATATCTCTTTAAGATTTCTCCAACTTTAACTTGGAAATTTATATCAGTTGTACTTTTTAATTCTAGTACTATCGCCTCTATATAATCATACTTATCCATTCCACTCAAAACTCTTCCCCCCTCATCAAACATAGTTTTTTGTTCGTCTTAGTGCATGGTTTCTTTATCATTTTCCGACAGAAGACTCCCACTTCAAGGAATGTGAAGGGCGTAGCCCAATAAGTAAGTGGGAGATGAATGTCGGTTAGGCGTGAGCCTAAATGCTTTTGCTCTTGATTGTTCAAAACCCGTCATGGTATAATCAGTCTTAATTAGTAGAAAGGTTGATATAACAATGAAATTAGATGGTAATAATCATTCAGTGTTCTTGTTGTATTATCACCTTGTGTTAGTCGTTAAATACCGAAGAAAAGTCATTGATGATACGATTTCTGATTACGCAAAAGAAAAATTTGTATCAATAGGTGAAAAATACAACATTTCCTTAATTGAATGGAATCATGATTATGACCATATTCACATTCTATTTAAGGCACACCCGAACACTGAATTATCAAAGTTCATTAACACTTACAAAAGTGCAAGTTCAAGACTAATCAAAAAGGAATTTCCACAAATAAGGAAACATCTGTGGAAAGAAATGTTTTGGTCAAGAAGTTTTTGCTTGCTGACTACTGGCGGTAGTCCGATCAACGTTGTGAAAAAGTATATTGAAAATCAAGGTTTAAAGTGAGGTGAAATCAATGTTTGTCAACAAAGCATATAAATTTAGAATCTACCCAAGTAAAGAGCAAGAAATTCTAATCGCTAAGACGATTGGTTGCAGTCGTTTTGTATTTAATCACTTTTTAGATAAGTGGAATAGCACATACAAGGAGACGGGTAAAGGCTTAACTTATGGTGCTTGTTCTTCTCAATTAACGAAACTAAAGAAAGAGTTGGTGTGGCTGAAAGAAGTTGACAGCATTGCTGTTCAATCATCACTTAAGAATCTTGCTGATTCGTACTCAAGATTCTTTAAGAAGCAGAATAAATCTCCACGTTTCAAGTCTAAGAAGAACAGAGTGCAGTCTTACACAACAAAACATACTAACGGCAATATTGCGATTATCGACAATAAGATTAAGTTACCTAAACTTGGATTAGTTAAGTTTGCGAAAAGTCGTGAAGTCGATGGTCGCATTCTTAATGCTACTGTTAGACGTAACCCATCAGGTAAATACGTTGTATCTATCCTTGTAGAAACAGAAGTGCATGAGTTACCTAAAACGGATTCTTCTGTGGGTATTGATGTTGGACTGAAAGAGTTTGCTATTCTTTCTGATGGAACAGTGTACAAGAATCATAGATACTTTCGCACATTAGAAAAGAAATTAGCAAAAGCACAGCGTATACTATCAAGACGGCAAAAAGGTTCTTCTAACTGGCATAAACAACGAATTAAGGTCGCACGACTTCACGAAAAAATCACCAACGCACGTAATGACTACTTGCACAAAATCTCTACCGATATTGTCAAAAACCACGACATCATTGGGATTGAAGATTTGCAGGTATCAAATATGCTTAAGAATCATAAGTTGGCGAAAGCCATCAGTGAAGTAAGTTGGTCGCAATTCCGTACGATGCTTGAGTATAAGGCGAATTGGTACGGCAAACAGGTTGTGAAGGTTGCTAAGAACTTCCCATCAAGCCAACTATGTTCATGTTGTGGCTATCGTAATAAAGACGTTAAGAATCTCGCATTGCGTGAATGGACATGTAGAGAATGTGGTGAACATCACGACAGAGATATTAACGCAAGTATAAATCTTAAAAATGAAGCTATAAGGCTTCTAACTGTAGGAACTACAGGGATAGCCTAATCAATAACTGGCGGTTACGCTGGTGTTCTTAGGAATCTCCCACTTCAAACAGACCGCAAGGTCGTTAAGTGGTGAGAGGTTCAATGGAATTGGACTCATAATCAGGAAGATAAGTTAATTTTTAGCTTGAGTATATAATTTCGACAATAAATTCATAAATCCTTCTTTTAAGTCACATAAAATACCCTAGTCATATTCGGACTGGGTTCAGTTATTCTTGTAAGAATCGTATAAGAACGGATATATTCAAACTTATCCGTATGATTCATAGTTAAGCTAACTTTCAAGCTACCTCAAGGCTTTCGCCTATTCATCGACTTGCCGAAAGTTTCTAAACTATGAATCGTAGGTTCGAATCCTGCCAAGGGTATCAAACAATTACTTGACGCTATTTTATCGGCAATTCTTACGATAAGCTATTCGGCAAGCACACATTTTAACCTAATATGTACGAGTAGCCTAAAGTCTCTTTTCCATTCTAATAACGGGAAGGAGGCTTTTTTACGTTGGCTAACCGAAAAGGTAGACCGTTTGTTAAACGCGCACGGCTTCAAAAGTATATTCACCGGCAACAGCGTCAATTTATCGCTAGAGGAACGCTAGAGTACGTTAATTCCTATAAGCAGTCGAAGGTATGCGCCAAAGGACATTGGACCAGTATCGTCTCTTTTATTTGGCTATTTACAACGTGGCTAGGTGAAAGCTATTCGGACATATACCACATAAACGAAATTACTAGCGGACATATTCGCCAGTCTTTTATTTATTTGTCAGAGGAACAACACAACCAATGTAGGCAGGAATACGGGCTATCACTCTATACGGTAAACATTCGGATTAGGTTGCTAAAATTGTACTTTACAGCATTGCATAAAGAGGAAGTTATCGACATGAATCCAACTGCGACTATAAAACTAATGAAAGTTGAAGAGGATAACTTCGAACCTCGACTTTTTCTAAATTCATTCGATATTCTGAATAATTGTGTTAAAATAAATATATGGAGATTGTAAGGGAAGGGATTGTTCTTAAACTAACGTGAGAGGGTTTACTGGAATAAGAACTAGTATAATATTGATAAGAAAATTTTGTACATTCAATTATAGGTGATTTTCTTGCGTTTAGATTTAGGGGGAATTTTAATGAATAATGAAAGCAGAAGTGAAGTATTAAATAAAGCATTAGCATTCGTTAAAGAACATGAAAATGATCGTGATGAAAAACAACAAGCTCAAATGTGGGTTAGAGATTTCTTAGAAGCATTTGGAGTACCATACCAAAAGATTAAGTTAGGTTTCGAATGGCGTGTAAATATCGATGGGAACACTAAATTTGTTGACCACTTGATAAACGGAACCTTACTTATAGAAATGAAGTCTAGGGACAAAGACTTAGATAAAGCGAAGTCACAAGCCTATCGTTATGTGATGAATTTATCCAATGAGGACTTACCAAGATATGTAATGATTTCTAATTTTAAGCGTATCCGACTATATGACCTTTCTAGTGATGGTACATGGGATTTTCTTATAACAGACTTACCGAAATATATTGATCTATTTGGATTTTTAGTAGGGAAGCAAATAAACGTAGCTATTCCAAAGAACCCTGTGAATGAGAAAGCAGCTAAGATGATGGAAACTCTTCACAAGAAATTACTAGAATCTAAGTATCCGCGGAACTTTGCAGATCTACTTATGACTCGCATTGTATTCTGTTTGTTCGCTGATGATAGTGGCATTTTCAAACAGGATCAGTTTACCAATTACTTGAGGAACGAAACAAGAGAAGATGGAAGTGATCTTGTTGACAGATTAGCTGTCCTTTTTCAAGTATTAAATACAACAGAAGATGAACGTTTTCAAGCTGATGTGTTAAAAAACTTTCCTTATATAAATGGTGGTTTATTTGAACATCCACAACTTACAGGGTTACCGTTAACCAAAGAAATCCGAACGCACTTGATTGAAACTTCAGAACTTGATTGGAGTCGAATTTCACCAGTAATCTTTGGTTCCATGTTTGAAGCAGCTATGGATGATACACGGAGGCATAATCTAGGAGCACATTACACGTCTGAAATCAATATTATGAAGGTTATTGATAGTTTGTTCTTGGAAGATTTGAAAGAGGAATTTGAGCATATACGCAAATTGAAGCATGGTCGAGATAGACGATTATTAGAGTTTCATGATAAATTATCTAACTTGAAATTTTTGGACCCAGCTTGTGGTTCAGGGAATTTTCTTATCGTTGCATATCGTGAGTTAAGAAGATTAGAGCATGAGGTTATTGATGAGATTCTCCATGGACAAGCCGTGTTTGATATTGGTGAATTGATTAAGGTTGAGGTAGCACAGTTTTACGGACTAGAGGTTGTTCCTTATGCTGTTTCTATTGCTAAAGTTGGATTATGGCTTATGGATCATTTGATGAATCGTGAAGCCAGTGAATTATTTGGGAGATTATTCTTACGACTACCACTACATGCGGGGGCAAATGTTGTAAATGCCGATGCATTGCAAGTCGATTGGCAAGAAATAGTTACAACGGGTGAATTGAATTACATTTTAGGGAATCCTCCGTTTTTAGGGGCAAAAAAAATGTCTAAAGAAAGCAAGCAGATATTAAAGGAAGTCGCGCCTAAAATGAAAGGAATTTCAAATCTAGACTTTGTAGCTGGTTGGTTTATTAAAGCAGCTAGATTAATGCAGGAAAATCAAAATATAAAATCTTCTTTAGTTTCAACAAATTCAATTTCACAGGGGATTCAAGCAACATTGTTATGGCGAGAGTTGCGTACTATGAATATAAATATAAATTTTGCTCACCAGACGTTTAGTTGGAATAATGAGGCAAATGTTATGGTGGTTATAATTGGTTTTTCAACGCAAAATCAAAAAGAAAAAACTTTATTTACCTATACAAACAAGAAAGGTAATCCTAATAAGAATGTTGTAAGTTCTATTAATGAATATTTGATTGATGAACCATTTTTATTAATAGACCCTAATACTAGAAAACAAATTTCGGGCTATCCACCAATGACTTTAGGAAGTCTTCCATTAGATAATCAGCAATACATACTCTTGGAAGATGAAAAAAATGAAATTATCAAAAAGTACCCTGAGATGGTAAATTATATTCACCCTTATTTCGGTAGTCAAGAACTACTAGAACCTAATAAGTATAAGAGATTTATTATTTATGCTAAAGATATTCCGTTTAACCGACTAATGAAAATGCTTGAGATACAAAAACGTGTAGAAAACGTTAAGAGGTTTAGATCAACTGTTGCTCAAGAAGATAGAAAATTAAGCAAAACACCTTTGTTATTTAAGCGTGATAGGTACTGGAAACAAAAAGTACTGATTGTTCCTAGAACAAGTTCTGGCGGAAGAGAGTATGTTCCAATGGGATATTATGATGAAAATGTAATTGTTAGTGATGCGGCTTATCAAGTTGCAGATGCTTCTTTGTTATTATTTGGCTTCTTAGAATCTAAGATGCACACCAGATGGATTAATCTTGTTTCAGGGAAACTTAAGGGAGACTTTAGGTACTCTAATACTCTTTGTTATAACACATTTCCGTTTCCACCTATTAATAGCAAAAATAAAATAAGGGTTGAAAATATATCAAAACAAATATTAGATACAAGAGAAAAATACTTCAATGAGGGAAATAGCCTTCGTGACCTATATGGTAAGATTATGCCAACTGATTTATTGTTGTTACATGAAAAATTGGATAAAGTAATCGAAACATTATACAGGAAAAAGGCATTCAATTCAGATGAGGAAAGAGTAAAGCACTTAATCAAGGTATATCAAAAAGAAGTTTACAAAGGGTGAAAAAGCGTACGAGAGAAATAAGAAAGAAGACTAGCGGTCAAGTATTCATTGTTTAGTACACGGCGGGCAGTTTTAACTACTTGTCCGTCTTTTGTGCAAAATTAACCGGTATAATATAGGAAGAAAAAGGAATGACATTAAGTTTTATAAATATACATACAAATAACGGTTGCAATAACGGTATAAGTTGGGTAATATGTAGGTAACGTAATTAGTCGCTAGGAAAGATCGTTATAAACAATCGTTATGAACATTAACAATCGTCGATAATATAAGCAAAGTGCCGGCACACTAACGATAAACTGCCGTTAAACATACCGTAAACGTGTACGCCTACTTTAGCATCGATAATCCGAACGCTATGGTTAGCTGTGGTTGTGGATCATCGTTTAAAGCGAAAGATCGCGCGGGCGCACCGGAAAAATGTTAGCCTGATTTTGGATACTGGAACGCTCACCTGGTGGGTGTTCTACTTTTTTTGCAGAAAATCCAGAAACAAAAAAGCCTGTGTATTGTGCACAGGCTGTAATTTTTATACTAAAACATACTAGTTGAATGCTTTGGTTGCAAGCGTGCTTTTGGATCAATGTATGACTTAGCGTTATTGATGGCTGTTGGACCTTCACCAAAACCGGTTGCAATTAATTTAACTTTACCAAGATACGTACAAATATCACCAGCTGCATAAATGCCCTGAATATTTGTTTCCATTTTAGAGTTAACAACAATACTATTCTTTTCGATTTCAAGTCCCCAATCCTTAATAGGTCCTAAGGAAGAAACAAAGCCATAGTTACACAATAAAGTATCAACATGTAAAGTGATTTCCTTATCCCCTTTAACTTCTTGAAGGACAAGCTGTTCAATTCGTTCTTCCCCTATAACTTCTGCTGGGGCAAAGGGAGTGACGACATTGACACTTGATGCCATCAATTTCTCTACACTGTGTTCATGTGCTCTAAATTTATCACGGCGGTGTACGAGTGTTACACTTTTTGCTATTGGTTCTAACATAAGCGCCCAATCCACAGCAGAGTCTCCTCCACCAAGTAGAACAACATCCTGACCAGCATAATGACTCATTTCTTTTACATGATAATGTAGGTTTATACCTTCAAATTTTTCAGAATTATCAAGATTGAGGCGGCGTGGTTGGAAAGCACCGTTTCCAGCTGTGACAATAATTGTCTTGGAATAGTGAACTTCCTTATTAGTTGTCAACTTAAATGTATTGTCTTCTAATCGTTCGACCTTTTCAATTTCTTGTTCCAATACAATAGATGGATCAAACATGTTCGCTTGTTCTTCAAGGTTGTCCACTAATTCCTGGGCCCTGACTTTCGGAAATCCAGCAATATCATATATATATTTTTCAGGGTAAAGGGCAGTTAGTTGCCCTCCCGTGTGTGGAAGGCTCTCTATAATTTTGACGCTTGCTTGTCTCATTCCACCATAAAAGGCTGTAAATAACCCTACTGGGCCTGCTCCAACTATTGTCACATCGTAAATATTTTCGGACATGGTTAATTCCCCCAATTTAGCTGTTTCTTTTTCCCATCATGCTTATATTATCATAAACTTAGTGTTTTGTTTATTTTTAACTTCAATAACGTTAAGATTACGAAAATATTAAATTTTATAACATAAAAATAAAGGTTGAAAGTGTAGATGAAAAGAGCTACTATTATTTTTAGGCATTATATTACATTTGTGTGACAAATTAAAAATATCTTTTAACCCTTTTTTTTGTACTAATACGTGAAATATGTCACATACATTTATAATAATAATACAGAAGTGTAACGAAATTATACAGATGGAAGTGATGAGAGAGATGAAGAATCCGAGTATAGTAATTTTGGGTGCAGGGTACGGTGGAATGATGACTACTGTAAATCTACAGAAGTCTTTAGGGGTGAATCAAGCTAATATTACGTTAGTTAACAAGCATGATTATCACTATCAAACAACATGGTTGCATGAAAATGCTGCAGGTACACTGCATCATGACCGAACACGTATTGAAATAAAAGAAGTAGTTAACATGAATAAAGTTAACTTTGTAAAGGATACGGTTGTTTCCATAAAACCTGACGAGAAAAAGGTTAAACTAAAAAACGGTGAGCTTTCCTATGATTACCTGGTAATTGCTTTAGGTTTTGAAGCAGCAACTTTTGGAATTCCAGGACTTGATGAACATGCTTTCAAAATAGGAAGCATCAATAGTGCGCGTTTAATAAAAGAGCACATTGAATACAATTTTGCAAAATATAATAATGAAAAACATCCGAATGATGCGCGTCTGAATATAGTTGTTGGTGGTGGTGGTTTCACAGGAATTGAGTTTGCAGGTGAGTTAGCCAACCGTATACCAGAGTTGTGTAAGGAATATGATATTGATAAACACAAAGTACGCGTTATTACGATAGAAGGTGCGCCAACTGTACTGCCAGGATTTGATCCAGATCTCGTAGAATATGCAATGAATTCTTTAGAAGCCCGTGGGATAGAAATAAAAACAGGTGCATTATTAAAAGAGTGTAAAGCAGACAGCATTGTAATTGAAAAGGATGGCAAGCTGGAAGAAATTCCTACAATGACAACTGTGTGGGCTGCTGGAGTCCGTGCTAATTCAATCGTTGAGGCATCCGGATTCGAAACAAATCGTGGGAAAATAGAAGTGCGGAGCGATATGCGAGCTCCCGATTATGACAATGTTTTTGTTGTAGGTGACTGTGCTTTAATAATGAATAAAGAAAGTGGACGACCATTTCCTCCAACTGCCCAAATCGCAATTCAAATGGCAGGTGCTGTTGCGCATAACGTGAAAGCCGTTGCGATGGGAAGTAGTGGATTGGAAAGTTTTGAACCAAAAATTTTGGGCACTGTAGCATCATTAGGACACGACGACGCAATTGGTGTAATTCTAAATGACCGTAAATTATTTGGTTGGAAAGCTACCGTAATGAAAAAGATTATTGATAACCGCTACCTGTTAAAATTGGGTGGGCCTGGTTTATTATTTAAAAAAGGAAAATTTAATATTTTTTATTAAATTCTTATCCGAGCAAAGGCAAAGTTGCTGCCTTTGCTTTTTTGATGTTTTCCTATAAAATATAACTTGTGTTAAAGATTGTACGAGGGAGGATTCATAAGTGATTCCATCAGTTGTTCAAATTATAATGTCAGTTTTACTATATTTGGTGATTTTTTTCGGACTAGCTTTTATTCTTAATATGCTGTTACGAAAGACTTGGTTAATGGCTTGTATATATCCAATTATTGTATTATTAATAGTTGACGATATAGCAATGACCGCCTATTTTACAGACTTGCCTAATTCAGTTTCTATAGCATTTACCAAACTAATGGAAATTACTCCAGTTGATATAATTATCTTAAGTTCTGGTTTAGCAGGCACGATTATATCTGGGGTAGTTATTAAGTTTTTAAGGAAAAGCGGGTATCAAATGTTTTAATTAAAATGAATAAAAAGCAAATAGAATGGAAATGATGACATGCAGTGAGGTGTTATCAATGAAAACAAAAGCTTTTATTCGGAGAAGTCTAATGGTTTTATTATTTTTTGGGGCAATCTACGGCACCCTTTCATCCATTTCAAACGTAACAATAAAGGATGTTCATGTATGGGCGGAACAGGAGTCTAATAAAGCATCGTCTTTCAATGGTAGTTCCTTGAAACTGAGAGATATAGCTTTAGAGGAAAAGAAGTTGAATTTTGAAAAGGAACAAAAAAGATATATCTCCAGTGAACAAATAGAAGGACCAAAAACCATTGCTGAGGCGATGAATCTTGAACAGTACCCAACTACAACATTGCTTGCAACAGGATATACCGCTGGGTTTGAATCGACTGGTAAAACGCCCGATCATCCTGAATATGGTATTACGTATTCCGGAGTTCAGGTAAAAAGAGATTTATATTCTACTATAGCAGCAGACTTAGACGTATACCCTATTGGTACGATTATGCATATACCAGGATATGGTTTTGGTGTAGTTGCTGATAAGGGAAGTGCTATTAATGGGCATAAAATAGATCTTTTTTACCAAACAGTTGAAGATGTCTATGAAAAGTGGGGCAAGAAAAACGTAAAGGTTCGTATTGTTGAAATGGGTGATGGTTCAATAACAGAAGAAGAATTAGTAGAACTAAACAATAACGAAGTATTGCAAGTCTTTCGTGAAAAACTAATTAAGAGTTAATTAAAAAAGTGTAGGCCCATTAAAGGTGCCTACACTTTTTTAATAGATTAGATAAAGAAGAAAAGCGATACCAATACCTGATACACCGCCAAAAAACACTTCAATTGGCTGGTGACCAAGAAGTTCTTTTAATTCTTTACGTTTTTCAAATTCTTCTTTTTTGTTCCAATCCTTTGCACCCTCAACAAAATGATTAAAGTCCTTCATTAATTGATTTAGAAGTACCGCTTGCTCTCCTGCCTGCCTGCGAACACCTGAAGCGTCAAACATGATAATGATACTGAATACACACGCAACAGCGAAAATTGTTGATGTTACGCCGTCAACTATTCCGATACCAGTTGACAAAGCGGCTACAGCTGCTGAATGACTGCTGGGCATACCACCCGTACTAAAAGCGAGTTCAGGCTTGAATTCTCTCGTTACAATAAAACGTATTGGAATTTTAACGACTTGTGCAAAGATGATTGCTGTTAATGCAGCCCATAAAGGAAAATTTAAAAATAAGTCCATGAATGGATTGTCATCCTTTCTGTGCTATTTACATATTTTAATGACAGTCTATGTTCACTAATTTAATTATATCGGTAATTTTATCATATGAGGTTGTAATAATCATGTATTTACTTTTGTGGAAACAAAAAAATCGTTCTACATGTGCAGAACGATTTGTAATTCAAATTTATATTTTTGCTCTCTGGGCTGTCCATTTCATTGGCACACGTTTTGACAATGTTACCATGAAAACTGCCGCTAGACATGCTAGCACTGTATCCTTCACAATAAATGGTATCATGCTAACCCATGCAACAGAATAAGAGATGTCTAGAGATAACCATGTGTTCATTGCTAGGTACATATAAGAGACACCAATTGAATAATTCATAATTAAACCGACCAAAGCCGCGATTGTATAAATAGGAACGGAAGGCTTTTTACTTGCTTCTGAAATCCACCCTACAAAAAACGCTATAAATATAAATGATAGGATGAAACCGCCGGTAGGACTTACTATTGCCATTGGACCTGCACTGAAATTCGCAAAAACAGGAACACCAGCCATTCCAACTAAAATGTATGTAAGCATTGAAATAGAACCTAGTTTCTTACCAAGCATTAATCCAGCTAATATTGCAAAAAACGTTTGTAAAGATATTGGAACGGTTGCCCCTCCAATAGGAACTGCAAGCATTGGGAACCAAACTGTTATGTTAGCACCTATAGCCATTAAACAAACAAATACTGCTCCAAATGTTAGATCGACAGTACGTAATTTATTCATATATAATTCCACCTTTCCTCATTATAATAAACAGGAAAGCTTTTATTGTCAACTAGTTTTTATTTTAGTTTACAATAAAAATAAAAAATAAAAACTAGCCAGTGGACTAAAAGACCACCGGCTAATTTTATCTAATCGCAGCTTCCAATGCAACAATCATCATTTCATTAAACGTAGTTTGGCGTTCCTCCGAAGAAGTTTCTTCACCAGTGAGTATATGGTCAGAAACTGTCAGTACAGATAATGCCTGACGGTCATATTTAGCAGCAAGTGTATATAAAGCTGATGTTTCCATCTCGATTGCTAAAACTTTATACCTTGCAAGTAAGTCGTTTAATTCTGCTGCATTGTCTCGATAAAAGGTATCACTTGTAAACACATTACCAACGCGTAGATTCATTCCCTTATCGTTTCCAATGTCATATGCAGTTTTTAATAAATCAAAATCAGCTAGTGGAGCATAATCTATCCCATCAAACACCATACGGTTTATTTGAGAGTCGGTTGTTGCACCTTGTGCCAAGATTACATCACGAACTTTTACATCCTTTTGAATGGCTCCACAAGTTCCTACACGAATTAATTTTTGAACATCGTAACTTTGGATTAACTCATTAACGTAGATGGATATCGAAGGGACTCCCATTCCTGTGCCCTGAACCGATACACGCTCACCTTTATATGTGCCAGTAAAACCGTACATACCACGAACCTCATTATATTGTGAAACATTTTCTAAAAATGTATCTGCAATATACTTTGCCCGTAAAGGATCCCCAGGCAACAAAATCTTATCAGCTACTTCATTTTTATTAGCGCCTATATGCACACTCATATACTTTCCTCCAATAAACAGGTCTCTATTACAAAATAACGGTACCACATCAGAATATGAAAAACAAATGAATTGTAAATTAGAAGGGTCCCTTGATGGTGCCTGGCACATTATCCATTTTTTCCCACCGATTTTATTTATGTGGGCTTTGTTCTTTCATTCAACCATGAAATTGTATATAATATAATTAGTTTACTTCTGTACATAATGAATGTAAATTTAATGATTGTAGTGAGTAAGGAAAGGATGAGATAAAATGAAAGAACAAACATTTACAATTACAGCAGACACTGGTGTTCATGCACGTCCTGCAACGCTATTGGTAAATAAAGCTGGCCAATACGAATCTGAGGTTGAGGTTAGCTATAACGGTAAAACGGTTAATTTAAAATCGATTATGGGTGTTATGTCCTTAGGAGTTCCAAAGGACGCAGAAATTAAAGTCACTGCTACTGGCGGAGATGAAGAAGAAGCATTAGCAGGTGTTGCGGAAGTTATCAAAGAACATCTAGGTGAATAACATGTAGAAAGCTAGAGCTAAAAAAACTCTAGCTTTTTATTATACTGATAGGAAAGTTAAATATTTAGAGATTTTTCCATTAAATCTTTGGGGAAAGCTAAGTATCCTAATAAAATAACTAGTCAGAGGTGAAAAATATGAAGATCACCGTATCACAATTACCAGGTATAGGACAGAAGATTTCCATGAAGACAGCAGAGGACGATATGCTTGTCATTATTGTTCATCATACAGGTAAAAGAGAGTTGTACTTCTTTGAGGATAGTGACAGTGAAGAAGCAGATTTCGCAATGGACTTAACCCCAGAGGAAACTAGAGAGTTGGCAGCTCAGTTACTGGGAGCAACCTACCAGCCTGCGGATATTGAAAAAATGCGTATGTTTAAACGACAAATTATTGTTGACTATATAAAAATAAAAGAAAAGTCATCACTTGTTGATAAAACTATAGAAGAATCTGACGTTAGAAATAAAACCGGCGCAACTATAATAGGAATTGTTCATGGTGATGATGCTATTGCAATACCGGAAACTGATACGACATTAAAACCAGGAGATATTTTAATGTCGATTGGTAAAGAAGAGCAGATTTCTTCTCTATCAAAGCTTTGTCAGGGAGAGGAATAAAGTTGGCTTGTTAAATGAAATTCCAATTTTATTAGGTGCCGGTCTTGTTTTACTAGGAATCTTTGTTTTAGGTTTTATTGCATTGAAGACGAATTTCCCCAGTGTGATTTTGTATATTCTTTTGGGAATTGTGTTAGCCGGAACACTAAATCACAGTGAAATTTTACACTTTTCAAGCGAAGTTGCTATTGTGTTAATGTTCTTTTTGCTGGGACTAGAATTTAGTACAAAGCGATTGGGTTCGATCGCAAAAAAGATTTGGAGTTCTGGACTACTTGACTTAATACTTAGCCTTGTTGTTTCCATGCTAATAGCTTTTGGGTTTGGGATGGACTGGTTCAGTGCATTTTTAATCGGAGGCATAACTTACGCAACGAGTTCTTCTATTACAGCTAAATTGCTCGATGACAAGGGTAGGATGGCAAACGCCGAAACAGAATTCGTTTTAGGGATACTGATATTTGAAGACTTAATTGCTCCAATAGTTGTAGCAGTTTTAATTGCATTAAGTGCTGGTGATGCATTTACGAGTACAGATCTTTTACTATTAGTAGGGAAGATAGTCGGACTTGCACTAATTGCAATCATCCTCGGAAAAACCCTGTTTAAACACTTCGAAAAGTTCCTGTTACGGATAGACGATGAGGATTTCAAATTCGCATTATTAGTGGGCATTGCACTAGCGTTTGGTGGACTGGCCCTTCTACTAGGACTATCAGAGGTTTTAGGTGCATTTCTTGCAGGTGTTATGCTTGCAGAAATTGGTAAAATTGAACGAGTTGAAGGCACAGTAACTCCAATTAAAAACTTAATGCTACCTACGTTTTTTGTATATTTTGGGACAACTATAAATGTTGGATCAGGTATACCAATGCCAATTCTTTTAATTGTTTTACTTATTTGGTCAGTCATTGCAAAAATTATAGTAGGTGTTGTCGGTGGTAAATTATACGGCCTTTCGAAACGTGTATCATTAAGAGCTGGATTATCACTTTGTGCAAGAGGGGAATTTTCTGTAGTAATTGCCAGTATCGCGCTTGGATCGATAAAGGTATTTGGTGGAATTTACATTATAATATCGGCGTTTATTGGTATGTTACTCTTTAGCTACGCGAACAAGATAACTACAAAGATATATGGTAAACCTGTTAAAAAGAAAAAGAACTTAAATGTGCCCACTGCTTAATACGAAAAAGACGGTACTGCTTTATGGCAGTACCGTCTCTTATTATTTGGCCACTTTCAAAAAAATTGACATAAATAAATAAACGGACTTAGTGAAATTTTCTTTCGCAACCGTTCCTGCAGAATACTTCGCTTTCCACGGGCACGGCCTCAGTCTCCTCAGAAGCAAAGAACGCTTCTTCCGGGGTCTTCGGACGCGTGCTGTTCGAGGCCGCAGAAAAACTTAAATATGGTACAAATGTGTCGATCTACCATCGCATCTTCGAATATACTTCGCGCACCTTAGGGAGAGTGCCGAGCCTCCTCGGACTACCGTCCTGCGGGGTCTCGTCGATCTCTTACTTCCCGTAGGAGTCTACGTATATTCAAGATGCTAATTTGAAGTGAAAAGTTAAATTTTTAAAATCTACCGCTTTTTCAGTGGCCTGCGTGCTGTTCCCGCAGGAGTCTACGTTTTCTGCCGGAACGACGTCACGAGGAGGCTGAAGCGTGCAACACAGTAAGCGAGTGTCTTTCCAAAGAGACAGTTGATATTTTCGTGTAACGGATGATTCTCAAGCCGTGACGGTTGATATTTTAGGATAACGGATGATTCTCAGGCCGCAACGGTCGATTTTATCGGATAACGGTTGATTACTTAGCACCTGGAACCTCCCGCGGAATGTGTATTTCCGTAGTTTTCACCCCTTCGCAATTTACATCAACTGCGAAGGTTAAAGAGCAACAATTCTTACTAATTAGCCACTAGTTATAATGTTTTTCTTCTAATTGTTGGAGCGTTAGTAAAGCTTTATTATTAAAATCTGTATCTTTATAGGTCAGTTTTTCCTTTAATTTATCAACTGATTCTTTCAAAGATGTTTCATAAGATGGCAACTCCCCTTCAAAGGTGTGAACTGCAGGTTTGGCAACATTCATTTTTTCATTATACGCAAGCGCCTTTCTCTCATGAAAAAATACACCGTCAATTTTACCAGGGTTATGTAGATCTCCCTGCATCGGATGTTTTTGAACTGCTAATACTTTGATAAGAAAACGTTCTCCTCGGTCCTCTAATACCTCACCTATGTACTTCCCCGAATTATAATGTGCTCTAACAATCTGTCCAATCTTTATTTCTGCCATAGTAGACCCTCCGTGGAAAAGTTTATATCTCTATTTTACGTTAAATTAAAAAAAATTCAATTAACGCGCTTGTTTTATAATAAAGCATCGTATTGGTTTAAGAAAAAACACGAGTTTGGTACAATAGTGTCGAAGGAAGTGAGCAATTATGATGGACTTTTTATATTTCCCCGAGGATAAAACGGAATATATTCCTGCTATTATAACGTTGGTTATTTTTATGATTGGTGCTGCAATAACAATGTATTATTTCTACAAACATTCAGAAAAAGAAGAAAAACGATTCAACGAACAATATGATCTTAATTCCACTAAGCAATCAAGCAAAGAGCCACAATTAAGCGATAACAAAAATAAAGAAGAATGACCTGTAAAAATACTAAAACCTAATTGGTCTTAGTATTTTTTAGTTTATCAATAAAGATTGTAAGATGATTATTTTTCCCTGTTTGGTTGATACTAAAAGAAAACACCAGTGGAGGGAATGGAAATGATACGAAAAGTTATAGCCGTACTAATTTTCATTATCTTGTTTGGATGCCAAGGTGATGAGCAGACATCGTTAACGGTTGATATGTATAACGCTGCAGGTGATATGGTAGGGACGGCAAAGTTCGGTGAACAACCAGAAGGAGTTTCTATTAAAGTAAAAGTAGAGGGATTAACACCAGGCTTGCACGGTATTCATGTCCATGAATTTCCTGAATGCGAGGGGCCTGATTTTAAAAGTGCTGGAAATCATTTCAACCCTGAAGGCAAAGAACATGGCCTGATGAATCCGAAGGGCCCACATCTGGGTGACCTTCCAAATGTTGAAGCGGATGCTAGTGGGGTCGTGGACGTTGAATTAATGCTAGCTAGCGCAACAATGTTAGAAGGGAAATCATCCATATTTAAAAATGGTGGAAAATCCTTAATTATTCATAGTGAACAGGATGACGGGGTAAGTCAGCCTAGTGGTGAATCTGGTGAACGTTTAATTTGTGGTGAGATAAAACTTGAATCAAAAGAGGATTCTAAGGAATCACCAACTGACCCCACTGAAAACAATGAAAAGAAGAAAAAGTAAAACGAAAGCTTATACTGATGTTTCTTAGTATAAGCTTTCGTTTTTTACACATTAAGTCGTATGAACTGCATCAATTATCCTTTTTACACCTTCCACAAGAGTAGCTTTTGGACAAGCAATATTCATACGCATAAATTGTGACCCTTCCTTACCGTATTCAACCCCAGCATTAAGTCCCACTTTAGCTTTCTTAGTCATAAACTCTTTTAATGATTTGTCATCTAAACCAAGTTTGCTGCAGTCAATCCACAATAAATAAGTTCCTTCAGTTTGAACAACCTTTAGTTTAGATGTATGTTGTTCAAACATGTCTACAACGTAATTTCGATGTTCGTGCAAAACCTTCCTTAGCTCTGTAAGCCACTCATCTCCATGTTTATAAGAAATCTCCAATGCCAGATTACCCATGGTGTTTAACATATGGTGACCTTGGCTTTCTAACTGGTTGTTGAGGATTTTACGTTTTTCCTTATCGGAAGTTACGATATAAGATGCCTGTAGCCCTGCCAAATTGAATGTTTTAGAAGGAGACATAAATGTAATTGTTTCATGGCTGATTTCTTCTGACAAAGCTGCAACAGGGAAATGCTCAATCCCTGGGAAAGTTAGATCTCCATGTATTTCGTCACTAACAATTAAAACATTGTAAGACATGCAAAGGTCAGCTAATTTTTTTAGTTCTTCCTTGCTCCAAACCCTGCCAACTGGATTATGAGGTGAGCATAAAATAAATGCTTTAACACCACTTTTTAATTTTTCTTCAAAGTCATCAAAATTTATTTGGTAAGAGTCTCCATTGTAAACCAGCTTATTCTTAACCACTTCGCGATCATGCTTTGTTATTACACTGTAAAAAGGTGTATACACTGGTGTTTGGATTAGTACTTTATCCCCGGGGTTCGTAAAAGCCTGAATCACCATATGTAGACTTGCAATAACACCAGGGCTGAATGAAAGCCAATCAGTATCAATTGACCAACCATGGTGTCTCTCAAGCCAGCCTGAAATCTCACCCTTCACATCATTATCAAGAATGGTATATCCGAATATTCCGTGTTTAGAACGTTCTACTAAAGCATCTATAACGGGTTGTGGTGTTTGGAAATCCATATCTGCAACCCACATTGGTAGTACATCTTCGCTTTGAAAGACTGTTTGGAGAATGTCCCACTTAACGGATCTTGTTTGTTTACGATCATGGATATCAGTGAAATTTATCATGTCAAAACCTCCCTTTTTTCAGTATATCTAAACACATAAGCAAAGTACAAGAGGTTAGCTTGAATAGGAATGCATGAATTACGAAGCAAAAACACACAAAAAAAAAGCAAAGCGTCAGACGCCTTGCTTACAGGGGGAATACGAGAAAGTCTTACACTATCAGTATTACCCCTTGGGGAATTTAATAAACACAATTTGACATTTTTTTTATAAAATATTTCGAAGTCTTTAAACAAAGTATCTGAAAATACTGATAAACAAGTAAAAGCTTCTTCTTACAGTCTTTTTTCGAGTGCTTCTTTTTCACTTTCAAATCCAGGTTTTCCTAAAAGTGCAAACATATTTTTCTTATATGCCTCAACGCCTGGCTGATTGAAAGGATTTACTCCTAATAAGTAACCACTGATTGCACAAGCTTTCTCAAAAAAGTAAACCAAATAGCCAAAGGTATATGCATCAAGTGCAGGTAATTCAATTACCAGATTCGGGACGCCGCCGTCATTATGTGCAATCATGGTTCCCTGGAAGGCTTTATCGTTAATCTCATGAAGGCTTTTTCCGGTCAAATAGTTCAACCCATCCAAGTTTTGTTTATCCTCTGTTACAGTTAATTCTTTTTTTGATGAGTTAACATGTAAAACAGTTTCGAAAAGGTTTCTTCTGCCATCTTGAATATATTGCCCCAATGAGTGAAGATCAGTGGTAAAGTTAGCTGAGGCAGGGAAAATTCCTTTTTGATCTTTTCCTTCACTTTCTCCAAACAATTGTTTCCACCACTCTCCAACATAATGAAGCTGGGGTTCGTAGTTAATCAGCATTTCAATCGTATTTCCTTTGCTATAGAGACAGTTACGAATAGCTGCATATTGATATGCTGGATTATCATTTAGTGAGTTTATTGCTAAGTCATCAGCAGCTTGTTTCGCACCATCCATCATGTCATCAATGGAAAGGCCACTTGCTGCAATTGGCAACAGACCAACAGCAGTTAGTACAGAAAAGCGTCCACCAACATCATCCGGAATAACAAAGCTTTCGTAGCCTTCTTCTGTGGCAAGCTTTTTTAATGCACCCTGCTGTTTATCTGTTGTTGCATAAATTCTATTTTTAGCGCCATCAATGCCATACTTTTCTTCTAAGAAGCTTCGGAAAATGCGAAATGCAATCGCAGGTTCTGTAGTCGTACCGCTTTTAGAAATTATATTAATGGATACGTCCTTGTCATCTAAAACTTCCAGCAACTCCTGCATATAAGTTGAACTAATGTGATGTCCAACAAAAATGACCTGTGGTGCTTTTCGTTGTTCTTTGTCGAGCATGTGAGCAAAAGAATGGTTCAACATTTCAATCGCAGCCCGTGCTCCTAAATATGATCCGCCAATGCCTATTACTAATAAAACATCGGAGTCTTTTCTGATTTTCTCTGCACTTGCTTTAATTCGTGTGAATTCTTCTTGATCAAAACTGTTTGGTAGGTCTAACCAACCTAAATAATCATTACCAGCTCCAGTCTTGTTATGTAAAGCCTGATGAGCTGCAGAAACAGCTTCCTTCATCTGCTCCAGTTCGTCTTCGTTTAAGAATGGGATTGCCTTTTTATATGAGAAATTAATGTGTGTCATGTTTTGCCTCCTTGTCAATCTTTCCATATTACTGTACCGAACAAATGTAGTGAAATCAAGAACGAACATGCATATATTTTGCTTAACAGGAAAAAATAGTTGTTAATCGTTAGAAGGAGGGATTAAGATGAGTGGAATTCAACGTATCGCACTAGCTCTAACCATTGTCGGGGCAATAAACTGGGGGCTTATCGGCTTGTTTCAATACGATTTAGTTGCAGCAATCTTTGGTGGTGGAGAACAAAGTGGTGCCATTGCACGTGTTATTTATGCACTAGTAGGAATCAGCGGACTAATTGCTTTATCGCTTTTATTTAAACCGGATGAGGCATTTGCTGACAAAAGAGAAACCAGAACAGAAACATAAGTTTTTAATAACCACAGACGCAATTAAAAGGGTTCGCTAAACATTAGAAAACTTGGCTTATCGCCAAGCCTTAATGGCACTTATGCAGTAAGAAAGAATTTATACTTTCTTTCCTGCTAAAAAAAGAGGCTCACTTAACCAAATATACTATTTGCATAGTAGCAATGGTGAGTGGCCTTTTCTTAAGCAAAATTAGTTCTTGTATGTTTCTTCGCGTTCTTCAGATTGTTCAATCCATTGTTCTAGCTTATCTTTTAACGTATTAAAACCAGCTGAACTATCTTGTTGCTGCTGTTGAACAGGTTGGTTTTTAGGTGCTTTCGTTTGTTGCTTTGGTGCTTCTTCTGTAGCACGGATTGATAATGACACTTTGTTTTTATCCGAATCCACGTTTAAAACCTTAACATTTACACTATCACCAACAGTTAAATGCTCATTAATGTCTTTCACATAACCATGTGTAACTTCGGAGATATGAACCAATCCTTGTGTTTCGTCATCTAAAGCAACAAATGCACCGTATGGTTGAATTCCTGTAACTTTTCCTTCTAGTACTTGACCAGTTTCAAACTTGTCTGTCATGCTGAACAACTCCTATACCTATTTCAATTCTTTTCACACAATATAACATTTTACCACAAATTGTGGATTCAAGCAAAAAAAATCGGAAGGATGATAAAAATGGTCCCAATAGATTCTACTATTGAAAATACCATGTTCTCTCTTTATGTTTTAGAGGAATTGCTTAAACCAGAAGGATTTGTCATCGGATCAAGCTGGGATTATGATAGCGGATATTTCGACTATCTGCTTGACAATAAACAAGCGTATTATTATTTACGGATCCCTTTTTATGCAGTTGCTGGATCTCTTGATTATCCCGGAGTTACTGTCCGCGTTGATAAACCATTCTTACTTGCCCATGAATATCAAAAAGGCATTGATGAAAAAGCAGAAACTGGAGCATTAAGCGGTGCAGTTGATCAATTCCAAACACCTACAAATCCGGATGCAGAGATGCCGCACGAATATATAGAGATGGGAAAAGATTTAACCAAACGTGTAGAAGGATTACTCATCCCGAGCTGACAATACGCCCAATATATCACCTGATTGTAGTTCAGTATCAGTTTCGGGGTTTATCTCCCATACGTTGTTACGTTTAACTCCTAGCAAAACCTGGTGATTGTTAAAGTAACGATAAGCTACTTTTCCAAATGATAATCCTTCGAGGTTTGCAGGGAGTTTTTGTCGCTGAATCTGTTGATTTTTTAATAGGGTATCAATCATTTCTACAGGACTAAATTTTTCTGTGGAAAATAATTCCTGATAAAGTAAACTGCTAATTAAATCATTAGGTTGAACGATGGAAGTAGCACCCGCTCTTTTTGTATTTTCTACTTGGTTAGTTAATACTTCAGCCAACAGGTATACAGCGGTATTGTTTCCTCTTATAGCAACTGTTGTCAAAACAGTATGTCGATCAGATATTTTTTCCGTTTTAGATGTATCAGCTGTAATCAAAACAAACTTAGCTGCATCTATGTTTGCCTTTAAAAGTGTTTCATCTACACTTGCTTCGCCACTAATAAAGTGAAAAGGTGTATGGTCATATGATAGATGCCTTAGGGTACTGTCGATCAGAACAATTTCAGCGAACTTATTCTTGGAAATAATTAAATCAACAAGTTTTCTGGCACGTTCATTCCAGCCAACTATTACAATGTGGTTTTTCCCTTTATAAGTAACCTTACCCCTAGATAAATCATTTTTTTGTTTGAAGGTGCTTGTTGACAACGTTGCAATGTAAAACGTAAGCAGCCCACCACCAGATAAAATCAGTAAGATACCAATAATTCTTCCATGCACTGTTAAGGGTACATAATCACCATAACCAACTGTAGCACCTGTGACAAATGCCCACCATACTCCGTCAAAGACCGTTGGAAACTCCTTTGGTTCGACTATATGAATAACTGTACCAAAAAGCATCATGATGAGAAAAACAGTGACTAGCAGACGCAACGTGATTGGTAATCGGTAATAGATATGCTTAAAAAGTTGAGTACGCATGTGGTCACCTTTTATTTAAGATTTTTTATCAGTATGGACAATTAGACACAAAAAAAGACACCCCAGGGGATGTCTTATCATTTAATTAGTAGGAAAACACAATTTATTGTAATGATTTCTTTATACTTTTGTAGACCTCATCCCAAAAATCAGTATTATCACGAAAAGTTTTTGTCATAAATAGCAACATTTCGCCAAGCTTTTCTTGATAATCATCTGTGTCTTTGCTAGGTAAATTAGCGCGTGCATCATCCAAAAACTGTTGGATTTTTTCGGCACGTGGACCCCATTTTGCAACTTCATTACCTGCTTCATCAATGAAAACAAATATAGGTATAGATCTTGATTTTCCATTCGTAAGGTATTTGTCCATGAGTTCAAGATTCGCATCTCTTGGTAACAGGGATACACCAATATTGGAGTGTTCTGCAATTCGCAAAAGGATAGGGATATTTAACATAGCGTCGCCACACCAATCTTCTGTTAATACCAGTACACGAAGCCGCTTGCTTTTTACCTTTTGAAAAAATAGTTCATCATTTGGGGCAGAGAAATTGTCATAGATATGTAGTAGGTTCTCCTTATGCTTCTCCATCGATTCTATATATTCATCAGAGGACATTCCCTTTTCATACCAATTGTTTAATGTCATTAACTTCACTCCTTTTTTTAATCTGTCTTATAAAAGTTTACCCAACTTGTCAAGTTTCGTAAACAAAAGTGCTCTAGTTAAAAAAGTTTGCTATTATGTAATTGGAGCGAACTATTTAATTGTTATAGGAGGAATTTTTCAATGGAACAAGCTAACAAAGATTTTTTATTAGAACTACTAAACACTCCATCGCCATCAAGTAATGAAATGGAGATTCAAAAAAAGTGGATGAATTATGTTAAGGATTTTGCAGATGAAATCCGTACTGATAATGCAGGTAATGCAATTGGTGTTTTGAACCCAGATGCACCGTTTAAAGTCTTGCTGGCAGGACATTGTGACGAAATTGCCCTGGTTGTGAATCGCATCGATGATAACGGATATCTACATTTTGATAAAATGGGTGGTATTAATCCAAAAGCCGCTGTTGGGATGAAAGTAACCATTTTAGGCTATGCAGAAACAATAACTGGCGTCATAGGTGTTAATGCCCAGCATCATGGTGGTCTCAAAAATGAATTCGGACTTGAAGACCTATTTATAGACTGCGGTTGTAAATCAAAAGAAGAGATGACGAAATACGTGCAAATAGGTGACCTCGCAGTATATAAAACTGAGCCGGAAATTTTGATGGATCGCTATTTAGCCGGTAGAGGTCTGGATAATCGTACAGGTTCATTCATCGTTGCAGAAGTACTAAAAAGGTTGGCCAAAAAGGGCTGTAAAGTTGGTGTATATGCCGCTAGTACAGTAAATGAAGAAACAAACATGGGTGGAGCATATTTTGCTGCAGCGGGTATTGAGCCAACAATGGCAATCGCATGCGACGTTACATTTGCAACGGACTACCCAGCAGTTGATAAAAACAAACATGGTGATGTTCGTTTAGACGGTGGACCAGTTCTTGCAAAAGGTGCACCAATTAACATTAAAATTAATCGGTTACTTGAAAAAACAGCCAAAAGCTTAAAAATGGATGTGCAATATGAACTAACACCAAGAATGACAGGAACTGATGCAGACAAAATGCGGCTTACAGGTAGAGGTGTACCTGTATCACTAGTATCGCTACCTTTACGCTACATGCATTCTCCAGTTGAAACAGCAAGCTTCCAGGATATAGAAGAAGAAATTGAACTACTTGTGACAATGATTGCAGGACTTACAGGAGACGAAAGTCTAAATCCGTTAGAGGATTAAAAATTTTGGAACAAAGGACTTTTAAAATACTGATGTAACATGTATAATAAATGGTACAATAACATATCGATTCTATCTTCGGGGCAGGGTGCAATTCCCGACCGACGGTGAGGGACAAAACTTGTTCTAAGTCCGTGACCCACGATGCAGTTGCAAAGTGGTTGACCTGGTGAAACTCCAGGACCGACAGTGAAAGTCTGGATGGGAGAAGATAATTAAGCATATTTAGGTGCAACTTGCGCCTTTATTTTCCTGTGATTTCTAAACCCTGAAGCCTACTATGGTTTTTGGGTTTTAATTTTTTATGCAGAAAGAAAGTATAAAAACTTTCTTTCTGCATAAGTGGAACTAGGGCATTCACTATAAAGATTGGCGATAAGCCCTAGTTTTCTAAGCAGGAAAAAGCTTATCCTTCATCAAAGATTTGAATCGATAACAAGATGGAGGAAATTGAAAATGCAAAAATCATCAAAGTTAGTTAAATTAATAATTTTATCTTTACTTGGAACTATTTCGTTTTTACTGTTTTTCTTAAACTTCCCAGTGCCATTTTTACCAACACCATATCTAAAAATTGATTTTAGTGACGTACCGGCTCTGATTGCTGCTTTGATCTTCTCGCCACTTGCCGGTGTTGCAGTGGAAGCAATTAAAAATCTGCTTTATCTAGTATTATCAGGATCTGGTGAACCAATAGGTGTAACAGCAAACTTTTTATCCGGTGTTCTGTTTATCGTACCAGTCGCGATATTGTACCATAAGTACAAGGGTGTAAAGAGTATTGTTTCTGGTTTAATAACTGGAACGATTATAATGGCTGTAACTATGAGTGTCCTAAATTACTTTGTTATTCTGCCTGCTTACGCTTGGTTTATGGGATGGGGTACTATGTCGGATAGTGTGAAATTCTTCACTGTCTACGCGGGTGTTTTACCATTTAATGTAATTAAAGGTATTGTTGTCGGCATGCTGTTTGTTCCGCTATTTATAAAAATGCGTAGTTGGATTGAGCAAAAAAGAGCAAATCTTGCATAGTAGTATAAAATTGGAGCTGAATCTTAATGTTGAGATTTAGCTTTTTTGTTAGGTTTTGTTGCTCCTTAAACCTCGCAGTTGATACAAACTGCGAAGTAACTAAAAATCATGTTCGATGCTCAATAACCGCTGCGGAAAAATCACTACGCGCACCTTAGGGCTTGCGCTGAGTCTCCTAGGGTCGCAAAGACCGCTCACTGCGGGGTCTCAACACTCTTCGCTCGCAGGAGTCTTCGTGTTTTTCCTTCGCTAAGGTGATGTTTTATACAGCACTTTATGGCTCACTTACTATTACGATAGTTGTTTGGAGTGGAGGACCGTTGACTCTTGCTTAGAACAGCACGAGTCCGAATACCCCGCAGAGTGGTTTTCTCGAGGAGGCTGAGGCCGTGCCCGCGGAAAGCAACGGTCCGCAGCGGAAAACAACTCAGCACATAGTTCGCAGTTTATAATATTAGTATAAAAAAACTGCCCTTCCTGTTGGAAAGAGCAGTTTTCGTTTATGCTTCTTCGACTAAAATGGTTGCTGTTGGTTCAGCTTCTAATCTTTCTTCAGGAATTGGTTTTCCTGAAACTTCGCTTTTACCAAATGTACCATTTTCAATTCTGTCTAATGCGTTATTTATATCCTGTAGCCGTTGTTTTTTTACAAGTCTTAATCCTGCATCACGTTCTTGCTCAAACTGTTCAGTACCCATATCTGCTGGATGATTGTCATAATCTGCTAACTCTTGAGCTGATTCATTTGGGCCCTGATTGTCTTTTTCTAATTGCTGTTCAACATCGTGTTTCATCTCAAGTAAAGTTTTTTTGAAGTATTCGAGTTTTTTATTACTAAGCATGATTAATCTCCTCCTTCAAAAGAATTATTTAATTGGTACAACACCAATCGTACAACGTGATAAACAAATCAGATTTTCTTTTTCGTCTTCAATTTTAACTTCCCAAACCATAGTTGACTTGCCTAAATGTACAGGTGTTGCTTTAGCAGTAACGATTCCTTCACGTTTGCTTTTTAAATGATTGGCGTTAATTTCAATGCCGTAAACACTGACTTGCTCCGGGTTGACGTTTAAATAAGCACCAATACTTGCGGCAGATTCAGCAAGTGCAACACTTGCTCCCCCATGTAAAAATCCCATAGGCTGCTTTGTTCGATGGTCTACTGGCATTGTCATAACAACCAAATTTTTGTCTAATGATTTTGACTCAATCCCTAATGTTTCCATCAATGTATTAGTAAGGTCCATTTACGGTTCACTCCTTTAGATTAGTGAATTTACTAATAGGGAGATCCCCATCAATAATCCATACATACTGTTCGTTTTTCCAGTTAAAATCATTGCTGGCATCATTTCAATAGGCTTTGATTTTCCTTTAAAGGCTTTTACGACTTCAAAAGCCATTTTGGTGCTGATTAGTGCCAAGAGCGACCAAATCGGCAGCATTCCTACAATGATGTAAATAACGGTTAAAACATATGCAACAGAAAATAAAATTCCTAATAAAACTATAGCATTTTTTCTCCCTAATAAAATCGCTATGGTTTTGCGACCGTTTTGTTTATCACCATCTAAATCACGAATATTATTCGATAACATGATACACGCAATGAAAATCGCAATTGGAATAGAGACCCAAACCACATTAGCTGTAATAATTGAGGTTTGAATGTAAAAACTTATCCCGATAATAACCGTTCCCATAAAAAATCCGGCAAAGACTTCCCCGAATGGTGTATAGGCAATTGGAAAAGGGCCTCCTGTATATAAATATCCGAAAAGCATACAGATTAAACCAATAGCTGCAACCCACCAGCTGGTTTCTACACATATATATAAACCTAATAAAGCTGCAACACCAAAGAAAATAAGTGCCAAAGACAAGACGGTTTTAGGTCCTATGCCATCGCGTACAATGGTACCTCCAATTCCTACTGATTCTTCGTTGTCTAAACCACGTTTGAAATCAAAATACTCATTAAACATATTTGTTGCTGCTTGAATAAGTATGGATGCAAGTAACATGGCTAAAAATAGTAAGAAGTGAAGTGATGTTTCATTAAGTGCTAGCATTGTTCCTACAAAAACAGGAACAAAAGAAGCGGTGAGGGTGTGTGGACGTAATAAACGCCACCATATCTGAAACCCTGGTTTTTCATTTAAGGCATGTTTCGTCGATTCCATTGTTGTTCTCTCCCTAATAAGTGCAATATCTCATTAAGTTTATGGCAATTTGCTGTTGGGTGTCAATCGACAATTAATGAGATATTAATAAAAAATAGTTCCTTTTCTTGAGAATTGGGGTAAAAGGGAATAAAATAGGATATGTATGTATTCGTGTATCGCGTGACGGAGGTTTATATTATGATTGAAACAAAAGAAGAAGTACTTGAATCAGTACTTAATAGAGCTATAAATAAAGCAGAAAAAGAAAAGCGGAAGCAATTGGTTAGTGTTACAAAAAAAATAGAAGCAGTTGATCCGCTTCACTTTTTTGAAGCTGCAAAGCAATTAGGTAAAAACCGTTCGTTTTGGTCAAGTACAGCCGAGGACTTCTTTATGGTCGGGGTAGGGGCTACTTATAAGATAGAAGCAACGGATAATCGTTTTAAAGAAACTAACGAACAATGGCAAAGGGTAAAGCAACAAGCAATCATCCATAATCCATATGAAAAACCAGGGACAGGTTTAGTTGCGATGGGGGGGATGGCATTTGACCCTGACAAAGCCAGAACTTTGCTGTGGGACAACTTCTCCGATAGTGAATTTACTGTAGCTGCCTATATGTTAACAAAGCATGAGGATGAATATTATCTGACAATGAATGTTCACGTGTCTGAAAATGACAGGACAAGCGACCTGACAAACCAACTAAATAAAAAAGTTGAAACCTTACTTGGTAATGATGTAAATATCCCTACAAATACGGTGATTCTTGATAAATATGAAATAGAGCCTGACAAATGGAAGCAAACCGTTCAGTTCGCAACAGAACAAATAAAAACTAGTGAAGTTGAAAAAATTGTGCTTTCCAGAGAGTTGAGAGTAAAACTAAACAGGAAAGCTCAAATCAGCACTGTACTACATGACTTATTAGAGACACAAACCAACAGCTTTGTGTTTGCTTTTGAACGCGGAGAGGACTGTTTTGTTGGGGCTACACCTGAGAGGCTAATCAAGATACAGGAAGATCATTTACTTTCTACATGTCTTGCCGGTACTGCACCAAGAGGAAACACATTAAGTGAAGACAAACTATTAGCGGATAACTTACTAGAAGATGACAAAAATCGAAGCGAACATGATTTTGTAGTAAAAATGATTGAAGAGGCTATAAGTCCATACTGTTCAACCATAAATGTACCGAGGGAACCAATTATTTATCCATTAAAAAATCTACAGCATTTATATACTCCAGTAACAGCTATAGTCAGCCCTGATGTTAATATGTTTGATATTATCAAACAGCTGCATCCAACCCCTGCATTGGGTGGGGTACCTAGAGAGAAATCCTTACAATTCATTCGAGAACATGAATTGTTGGATAGAGGCTGGTATGGCGCCCCTGTTGGATGGCTTGACCATAACAATAATGGGGAGTTTGCTGTAGCAATTCGTTCCGGGCTAATTCAAGGTGACGAAGCTTCTTTATTTGCTGGGTGTGGTGTTGTAAGAGACTCTGATCCCGAAGAAGAATACGAAGAAACAAATATAAAACTTTTACCAATGTTAACTGTTTTAGGGGGATAAACATGAGTCATATTGAAGCTTTAACACGTTATACTGCAAATTTTGTGGACGAATTAGTAAAAAGTGGCGTTACCGAGGTTGTTATTTCACCAGGATCACGATCAACGCCTTTAGCAATGACTATTGTTGAGCACGCAGATATGAAGCAATGGGTGATTATCGATGAACGCTCAGCTGCATTTTTTGCATTGGGAAGAGCAAAAAAATCAAAGCGACCTGTTGCAATTGTTTGTACTTCAGGTACAGCAGCAGCAAATTATTTTCCAGCAATAGTGGAGGCACACTACAGCAGGGTTCCATTAGTTGTATTAACGGCCGATCGCCCACATGAATTAAGGGATGTTGGTGCACCACAATCGATTGACCAATTGAAGATGTATGGCGATTATGTAAAATGGTTCCATGAAATGGCTATACCTGATGCAGACCCTAAAATGTTAGATTACGCAAGGAGAAAAGCTTCAAGAGCAGCCCATAGTGCAACGGAAGGGAATGCAGGACCAGTACATGTAAATTTTCCTTTTCGCGAACCACTAATTCCCGATTTTTCTTTAGAAAACTTATGGGGGAGCATTGATAATTCATCTTATTTTCCAACCATAAATGGAAAAAAACGTCTTGATCATTCTGCAATAACGTATTTACTCGGTAAATTGCAAACTAAAAAACGTGGGCTGATTGTTTGTGGTCCACAAATTAATGAAGATTTGGCTGAAGCTATTACAGCATTGGCAGCAAGATGGAATGTTCCAATCTTGGCGGATCCGTTATCACAGATTAGGTCTGGGGAACATTATAAGGATTTAATCATAGAAGGCTATGATGCTTTCCTTAGAAACGAAGCGGTTCGAAAAAAACTAAAGCCAGACTTTATTATTCGTTTTGGTGCAATGCCGGTTTCTAAGGCCTTTCTGTTTTACGTAAAAGAGCATATGGATGCTGAACAATATATTGTAGAAGAACATAGTGGTTACCGTGAACCTGCCGGAAATCGTACGGAATTCATTTATGGAGACGCACAGCTTTTATGTGAAGACCTGAAAGCGGCAGACCATGGAGTGGCTATAGATAAAAATTGGCTTGAGGAATGGCAAAAAATGAACCAGATAGCCAAGAAACATCTAATAAGTGCAACAAGTGATGGAGCGGTTACAGAAGGTATTGCAGTACGGTGCTTAATGGAATCCATCCCAGAAGCGAGTACTTTATATGTTGGGAATAGTATGGCAATCCGTGATTTAGATACATTTTATATGACCACCCCAAAACAATTATCGATATTAGCAAACCGTGGAGCAAACGGAATTGATGGGATGGTATCGAGCGGACTTGGTGCTGCGGCAAATGGACAGCCTACAACATTGCTTTTAGGTGATCTTTCATTTTTCCATGATATGAACGGATTATTAGCTGCCAAACATTACAATATTAATTTAACTATAGTTTTAATTAATAATGATGGTGGGGGGATCTTTTCATTTCTTCCACAACAGAAGGAAAAAGATAAGTTCGAGTTATTATTTGGCACGTCACATGGTATTGATTTTTCTCATGCAATTACTATGTATGGGGGAGAGCATCATATAGTTACAAGAGAGAGTGAGCTCATGGATGTGTTGTTTGAAAGCTACCAATATGAAGGGGTATCTGTTGTTGAGGTTAAAACAGACAGAACTAGTAATATGGAATGGCACCGCACGCAATGGAGTCGGATAGAAAACGAAATTTTAAAAGGCGAGTGAGAAGATTATGTTTGTTACAGTCGATGAATCTGACTATTGGTGTGAGGTTAGTGGTCATGGTGAGCCAATTATGCTTTTACACGGATTCACCGGTAGTACTTCAACCTGGATGTCACTTGCTTCAACGTTAGAAAAATCGTTCCAAGTTATAAGAATTGATTTACCAGGACATGGAAGAACAAAAGTATCAACACCAAAAACTATGACTGACTGTACACGGGATATAAGAGAAATCCTAAAACAACTTGGACATGAAAAAATTCATCTTCTTGGTTATTCGATGGGTGGTAGAACTGCTTTATCGTTTGCGCTGTCTTATCCAGACTGTGTCCAGTCCCTAATATTAGAAAGTTCCTCGCCAGGACTTGAAAAAGCAGAAGAGCGGAAAGCTAGAATAAAAAAGGATCAACAGATTGCAGACCGAATAAATTCTAATGGTATAGAAGCATTTGTTGACTTTTGGCAAAATATTCCACTCTTTGATTCGCAAAAACAATTACCTCAGACAACACAAAAATCTATAAGAGAAGAACGGTTGTCACAAACCAAAGAAGGATTAATCACGTCCCTTACGTATATGGGGAACGGCGCACAACCATCCTGGTGGGGCAAACTTCATTTATTGAAACTACCTGTTTTACTAATTGTAGGGGAATGGGATTCGAAATTCATAAAGATTAATAAATCCATGAAAAATCTGCTTCCTAACAGCAAATTAATGATTGCGGAAAAAGCTGGTCATGCAATTCACGTGGAACAAACCGATTTTTTTGGTAAGATAGTAAATGAGTTTATTTTACATAAACAAACAAGAAACGCACTATAATTCATGAGGAGGAAAATTAATGAGTGTTCAATGGGAAGAAGCAAAAAAGTATAAAGAAATTACTTATGAAAAATATGATGGTGTAGCTAAAGTGACAATGAACCGTCCTGAAAAACACAATGCATTTACACCACTGACGGTAAATGAAATGATCGATGCTTTTGCTGATGCGCGCGATGACTCATCAGTTGGCGTTATTATTTTAGCAGGTGCAGGAGAGAAAGCATTTTGTTCTGGTGGAGACCAATCTGTACGAGGACATGGTGGATATGTTGGAGATGATCAGGTCCCTCGTCTAAACGTTTTAGATTTGCAACGTTTAATCCGTGTAATTCCTAAACCTGTTATTGCAATGGTATCTGGTTACGCTATTGGGGGAGGACATGTTCTTCACCTAGTATGTGATCTAACAATTGCAGCAGACAATGCAGTATTTGGGCAAACTGGTCCTAAGGTTGGAAGTTTCGATGCTGGATATGGTGTTGGACTGTTAGCTCGTATGGTGGGGCAAAAACGTGCCAAAGAGATTTGGTTCCTATGCCGTCAATACAGTGCAGACGAAGCAATGGATATGGGATTAGTTAACACAGTTGTTCCTTTAGACAAATTAGAAGAAGAAACAATGCAATGGTGTACAGAAATGCTTGAAAAATCACCAACAGCATTACGTTTCCTTAAAGCTTCATTTCACGCTGATACAGACGGCCTGGCTGGACTTCAACAAATGGGAGGCGACGCAACACTTCTTTACTACACAACTGATGAAGCAAAAGAGGGTCGCGATTCATTTAAAGAAAAAAGAAAGCCAGACTTTAAAAAATTCCCACGTTTCCCGTGATAACAAGAAAAGCGTAGGCGACTGTACTGGGGTGACACGCATAAGCAAGGAACCGAAGAGTGCGTGACCTATGCACTCGTAGTGTTCATTGCTTATGTCGCGAACCCCAAGGAGCTGCAGCTAGACAAGAAAAGCGTAGAGGGCTTGGTAGTGGCGACCTGCGTAAGCAAGAGACCGTAGAGCACATGGGCTTCGTGCTCGGAGTGTCAATTGCTTACGTCACGAGCCGCTAGCCCTAGCAGCTAGACAAGAAAACTGCTGAAACAAAATATTACGCAGTATGAAGATGGAAAAAGCCTTTGCTTAACTCTAGCAAAGGTTTTTTCACTAACTTTAACTTGATGGAGGAACAAAGCATGAGTGAAACTCTTCCGCACTGGTTGACAAAGCAAGCAAACCTTGCGCCAAATGAAACGGCAATAGAATTGGAAAACGGAGAATGTTTAACTTTTAAACAGCTCAAAGATCAAAGTCAAACATTCGCAAAAAAATTAGCTAGTCAAGGCATACACAAAGGGGAAAAGGTAGGAATATTTTCAACCAACTCTACGGAAATGGTCATTGCTGTACATGCATTAAGTTACCTCGGAGCGGTTGCAGTGATGTTTAATATTCGTTTAACTGAAAAAGAGTTAAACTACCAAATCAAGGATGCAGAAGTAGCTTTGATTTTGTCAGTTGATACCTTAAAACCGCAGTTGAAAAAAATGAATTTTGGCACCCTTGTTTTATCTTTTAGTGACGTAAACATGCTTGAGAAGAAAAACGTCACTGTAGCTGCTGAAGTAGCTTTAGATGACCCATGCACAATCATGTATACATCCGGAACTACAGGAAATCCAAAAGGCGTCGTACATACATACGGAAATCACTGGTGGAGTGCGACTGGATCTGCACTTAACATCGGAATTCATGCAAACGACAAATGGCTGGCGGCCTTGCCATTATTTCATATCGGAGGTTTCTCACTCCTGTTAAAAAGTGTTATTTATGGTATGCCTATATACTTGTTGGAAAAATTTGATGAGCACAAGGTACATCATGCAATTATGAACCGTGATGTTACGATTGTTTCTGTTGTATCAGTAATGCTCCAACGGCTAACCGATTTACTTGGTGAGGAAGAATATCCTGAATCATTCCGTTGTATGCTTTTAGGTGGCGGACCAGCACCTAAAGGATTGCTCGAAAAGTCAAAAGCAAAGCAAATTCCTGTTTTTCAATCCTATGGCATGACAGAAACATCATCACAAATTGTAACACTTAGCCCTGGAGATGCACTTCGAAAACTTGGTTCTGCAGGGAAGTCTCTTTTTCCTGCACAGCTGAAAATTGTAGACCAGGATACTGATGGTGTCGGTGAGATAGTCGTTAAAGGCCCTATGGTTACAAGAGGTTATTACAAAAATAAACAGGCCACAGATAATGCATTGCAGGAAGGCTGGTTATCAACTGGTGATCTAGGTAGATTGGATGAAGAAGGGTTCCTTTATGTTGTAGACAGAAGAAAGGATTTAATCATCTCGGGTGGAGAGAATATCTATCCATCAGAAATCGAAAGTGTTCTTTCGGGTATGGAAGGAATAAATGAGGTTGGTGTGACAGGGGTAGAGGATTCGAAATGGGGACAAGTACCAGTTGCATTTGTTGTTCTAGATGATGAATCTATTTCTGAAATGGATGTCTTTAAATTTGCATTGGAACATTTAGCAAAATATAAAACCCCAAAGAAGATTTATTTTATACAAGAATTACCACGAAATGCATCCAACAAGCTGTTACGAAAAAATTTACTAAAGCCAAGTTCATGAAACATAAAAAAACGTTCGGATTGAATAATCCAAACGTTTTTTATGATTTCTAATTAAGAATAGTATTATACAGACTCTGCTTTTCTGCCGTTATCCACAACTTTTACTTTTTCAATTACTTCTCTTTCAAGTTGAGTTGTTTTTATTTCTAATCTTTTACCAATTAAAAATACATCAATAAGTGCCCAAAAACCTAGTCCTCCAAGAGTGAATAACATACCTAATGCATAACCATTATCACCAAGATAAAAACGATGACCACCGATAACACCTGTAAACCACCATAAAACGTACATAACTAGCTTATTCTTTCCTCGTCTTTCAACTTCTGCATCAACCATTGATAGTTGTTCTGCAGTTAAATCTCTTTTTAAGATTAAATTATCCATACCTAATTTCCCCTTTTAATAAAATTTATATTAACTATGCTGTCTACAACATAGTTAATACTAAGTTGTTTTGTGGTTCTTTTTATCTTTTTTCGTTGTTTGCCCATGTGCTTTTACCCAAAATTATTGCAAATCCTGCACATCTTTTGGACAAGGTTTTTTGATTGATGTAAATCGAGGTATTAATACCAATATTTTACTTTTATTTACATAATATAACACTATTTGATGAAATTAGATATAAAATTTATAATATTTGAGAAATGTTTAAAAATAAGCCAGGAAAATAATATAATACCAACGTATTATTTAATTATTATCCAAATAGGGAAAACAAGTTCACACACAAAAGTTTAAAAACTAATTGATAAAGATTCTCAAAATCATTGACTAATTGATAAAAAAATAATAAACTATAAATACATTAATTTTTACGAGGAATACGTTCAAACATGTAGTTTTTCATGTGGGATGTAGGGGAGTGATTCCAATGCAAACATTAAAAGCGCAAGACTTAACTCTTGGTTACGGTGAAGATATAATCATAGACGATCTAAATATAGAAATACCTAAAGGCGAAATCACAGTATTTATTGGTGGCAATGGTTGTGGGAAATCAACATTACTACGTTCATTGGCCCGTTTACTGAAGCCCAAGGGTGGCGATGTCGTTTTAGACGGTCAGGACATTGCTAAACTTGGTACAAAAGAGGTTGCAAAAAAGCTCTCGATTCTTCCACAAAGTCCTGTAACGCCAGAAGGATTAACGGTAATGGAGTTAGTTAAGCAGGGACGTCATCCATATCGTGGCTTTTTAAAGCAATGGTCAAAGGACGACGAAAGTGCGGTAAACAGAGCATTGGAATCAACGAATATGCTTGAACTCCAAGATCGTTCTGTTGATTCATTATCAGGTGGTCAACGTCAACGGGCATGGATTGCTATGACCTTAGCTCAGGAAACAGATACTATTTTATTAGACGAACCTACTACTTACCTGGATATGACGCATCAGATCGATGTACTCGATTTGTTGTTTGAATTGAACGAAAAAGATGGTCGGACGGTTGTTATGGTATTGCATGACTTAAACTTGGCTTGTCGCTATGCACATCATGTAGTAGCAATTAAGGATAAGAAAGTTTATGCACAAGGTAAACCAGAAGAGATTGTTACCTGTAATTTAGTACATGATGTTTTTGAAATGAAATGTGACGTGACATTTGATCCAATGTTTGGTACACCAATGTGTATTCCTCATGGAAAAGGACGTTGTATTTTCGCTAATAGAACGCAGGAAGCAACAAAACAAACCGTATAATACTAAGCTGGTATTGAGGCATCGCGGATGCTTTATATGCCAGCTTTTTTAGTTCATTCTGCTAAATATTTTAATTTCCATACATGCTTCCCTCATTTTTAGCCAAATTAATGGGTAGGAGGTGCAGAATGGAAAAGAAGAAGTTTTTTATTAATATGGGAACACAAGAGATATCACAAGTTAAATCTGGTAACAATGAAAGTTTTATCATCCATGCAACGGGGGATGAGGTTACATTACTCAGAGAAAAAATGAACGACATGGATTCAGCGAATACCCGAGCTTTTTTTCGTGCCCATGTACCTATTATGTCTTATCACAATGATCAATCAAATGATGATTATGATATGGGGATGACGGGTGCGTTTCAAATGATTTACGAATTGGGTAACGATCAGACAAAGGCACATATAGAATCAATGGGGGTTTTATCAGATAAACATTTGTAGTAATCTATAAGTAACAGTGAAAATGTTTGGATGAATGTGAGCACATACGAGGTGTTTCTAAGAAAAGTAGTTTATACTAGCTGTTTAAAAGGAATATAGATATAGAAGATAATTAATGGGGATAAAGGCAGCTGAAAAAATGAATACATTCAGAGATTATTATAACAATGAAGTTAAATTAACATTTGAAGACCACTATTTTTCCAAAGAACCAAAACATGTATGGGTTATTTGTAATTACAAAAACAAATGGTTATTAACTAAACATAAGGACAGGGGCATGGAATTCCCTGGTGGCAAAGTGGAAGAAGGCGAAAGTGCTAAACAAGCCGCAATACGAGAGGTTAAAGAAGAAACTGGCGGAGTAGTAGAACAAATAAGCTATATAGGTCAGTATTATGTTGCAGGCAAGGGCGGAACTGTAATAAAAAATGTTTATTATGCAATTGTAAGTGAGCTAGTGAGCCAGCCTACTTATTTCGAAACAGATGGACCAGTTTTGCTAGAGGCAGTACCTGTTAATGTACAATTCAATTCGAGGTTTAGCTTTATTATGAAAGATGATGTACTTACGCATTGTATGAAAAAAATTAAAAAAGAATATTTATCTTAAACAACGACTCCTGATTTGTACTTGGAGTCGTTGTTTTACTTTGAATTAAAAAGTCACTTGTAGCTAAACACGTATTAAAAAAACTACCAGTCTCAACGGGGGAGACTGGTAGTTCATTATTAACCTTTATAAAGTGGACCCGCTTGCGTAATCTCTTTATCAGCCTTTGTAAACTTCTTGAAGTTTTCGTGAAACTTTAAGGCCAGTTTTTTTGCTTCTGTTTTATATGCTTCTTTATCTTCCCATGTATTCTTCGGGACTAATACCTCGTCAGGAACCCCCGGCACGTGCATTGGTGCCTCTAGACCAAAGATCTCGTCTTTAGTTGTTTCGGTATTGTTTAACTCACCCTCAAGTGCTGCATGAATCATAGCTCGTGTATAAGCAAGCTTCATTCGATTTCCTACACCATATGAACCACCAGTCCATCCGGTATTTACCAAAAACACATTTGAGTCAAACTGATCAATTTTTTCACCAAGCATTTTTGCATATGTTGAAGGAGCAAGTGGCAGGAATGGTGATCCAAAGCAAGCTGAGAATGTTGCTTGTGGTTCTGTTACTCCACGCTCTGTTCCAGCTAACTTGCTAGTATAACCACTTAAAAAATGATACATTGCCTGTTCTTTTGTCAATTTGCTGATAGGAGGCAGTGTACCGGATGCATCTGCAGTCAAAAAGATAATTGTATTGGGATGTCCCGCCACACTTGGAGAAACAATGTTATCAATATTTTCTAAAGGATATGCTGCACGTGTGTTTTCAGTTAAAGATGTGTCATCGTAATCTGGAACTCTTGTTTCTTCATCAAAAACCACGTTCTCTAACACAGAACCAAAACGGATGGCATCGAATATTTGTGGTTCTTTTTCCTGGGACAGGTTTATGCACTTCGCATAACATCCGCCTTCAATATTAAATACACCATTTGGACTCCAGCCATGTTCATCGTCCCCGATTAAGCGGCGGTATGGATCAGCAGAGAGTGTTGTTTTACCTGTACCGGATAGTCCGAAAAATAATGCAACATCACCTTCCTGGCCCACATTCGCTGAACAATGCATGGATAGTATTTCACGCTGTGGCAAAAGGTAGTTCATCACTGAGAAAATAGACTTTTTAATTTCACCAGCGTACTCTGTTCCCCCGATTAAAATAATACGTTTTTTGAAGGAAACAAGTATGAAAGTTTCTGAATTTGTTCCATCTACTGCAGGATCAGCTTTATACGTAGGTGCAGATACTACCGTAAATTCAGGGTTATGGGATTCCAATTCTTCTTCATCTGGTGTAATAAATAATTGTCTTGCAAATAAGTTATGCCATGCATATTCATTAATGACTTGAATAGGCAGGCGGTAATTTTTATCTGCACCCGCAAATCCTTTAAATTGAAATAATTCATTTTTTTCCTTAAGATAGTTAATAACCTTATCATAAAGATTTTCAAATGACTCTTCATCAATCGCCTGGTTAACTGGGCCCCAATCAACAAGGTTTTGACTTGTTTCATCTCTAACAATGAATTTATCTTCAGGTGAGCGGCCTGTGTATGTTCCAGTTGTTGCCTGAATAGCACCTGTTGAAACTAATGTACCTTCATTGCGATCTAATATTCTTTCTACTAAACGAGGTACAGTTAAGTTTTTTTTCACACTGTTAAGTGATGTTAATTCCTGTAATTGTGATGACTGTTCCACCGATTTCATATAAACATACCTGCCTTTTTTGGATGGATTTTTTAATTTTAAATTTTTATTAAATCTCGACTTATGATTGTAAAAAGTTTTAAACTTAAAAAAGAATTTGTCAGTATTAAAAACTAATTTCCATTAGTATAACACATTAGAAATATTATTCCATACTAATTTATGTTTTTGTGGAGTTAGTTGTAATTTTTTTCTAATTTGATTGAATAAATTTGACACTGGAGTCTGATTTCGGTACGATAAATTCTGAACGGATACTCTCTTATTCAGAGTTGGTGGAGGGACAGACCCTATGAAACCCAGCAACCATCACTTTGGTGAAAAGGTGCTAACCTGATGCAAGGATCTTATCCTTGAACAATAAGAGGAAATGGCCATTAAACCTTTCCTCATGAACACAGGAAGGGCTTTTTTTGTTTAAAGTTGTTCAAAATTGAAGTGTTTCATTATAGAGAGCATTACTGCTAATCAATGAAGTAGCACTTTTTTAAGAATTTTTGAACATCCTCATAAAAGGACCTTGATGTAACAATAGTTACTAGAATTTTTTATACTGGAAAGACAGAGATCCGTAACACATTATAAAGGGAGGATTTAGCCACATGGCTACAAATCGTCGTTTATTTACATCCGAATCTGTTACTGAAGGACATCCTGATAAAATATGTGATCAGATATCAGATTCTATTTTAGATGAAATTTTAAAAAAAGACCCATTGGCGCGTGTTGCGTGTGAAACAACCGTGACAACTGGATTAGTACTGGTATCAGGTGAAATATCAACAAACACGTATGTAGATATTCCAGCCATTGTCCGACAAACCATTAGAGATATCGGATATACCCGAGCCAAATATGGTTTTGATGCAGACACTTGTGCTGTTCTTACTGCGATTGATGAACAATCGGCTGATATAGCAGGAGGAGTAAACACTGCATTAGAAAGCCGCCAAGGCACGATGTCAGATGATGAAATAGCATCAATCGGTGCTGGGGATCAAGGTTTAATGTTTGGATACGCTTGTAATGAAACAGAAGAATTAATGCCACTTGCTATCTCGCTAGCACATAAACTTGCGAAGCGGTTAGCTGACGTTCGAAAGGATAAGACACTTTCCTATCTTCGTCCTGATGGAAAAACACAAGTGACTGTCGAGTATGATGAAAATGATAATCCTGTAAAAGTGGACACCATCGTAATCTCTACTCAACATCACGAAGACCTTACGACAGAACAGATTGAAAAAGATCTGATTGAACATGTGATCCGCCCTATGGTTCCTGCTCATTTACTAGATGAAACAACAAAGTACTTTATTAACCCAACAGGCCGTTTTGTAATTGGTGGACCACAAGGTGATGCAGGTCTGACTGGACGTAAAATAATAGTCGACACATATGGAGGATATGCTCGCCATGGTGGAGGTGCTTTCAGTGGTAAAGATTCAACAAAAGTGGATCGCTCCGGGGCTTACGCAGCAAGATATGTTGCTAAAAATATTGTAGCCGCTAAACTAGCGAAAACCTGTGAAGTGCAAGTTGCATATGCCATTGGTGTAGCAGAACCAGTTTCCATTGCTGTTAACACGTTTGGGACTGGAACAGTTAGTGAGGATGATCTGGTTCAAGCGGTCAGGAAGTTATTTGATCTAAGACCAGCCGGAATTATCAGGATGCTTGATTTACAAAAGCCAATCTTTAGAAATACTTCGGCTTATGGACATTTTGGTCGCACAGACATCTTGTTCCCGTGGGAAAAGACAGACAAAGTTGAAGAATTAATAGCATTGACTAAAAAATAATGTATAGTAAAAAGCGTCACGACACTGTTACATAAAAGTCGTGACGTTTTGTTGTATTATACTTCATTTGGATCATCTAAAAACCTGCTTTTAATGTCGGGGGAAGGAATCATACAACTATCTTTTTTACCGAACCATTTGTATCTGTTAGTAGCAATTATATTATAAAAGAAATCTCTTAGGGATTTTGGAACAATAATAAATATATAAAGTCCTTTCCATAAGCCTGTTAAATTTCTGCAGACACGTAGAGCCGCAGAAGATTTGTCATAGCATCTATTTGCTTCAATTAATATAAAACTATCCACGTTCTGAGGAATATGATGTTTTTTAAGTAATTTTATTCCTATATCACTTTGCAGGGAGGCAAACTTATATATTCCAGTTGGATCCCTTTTAATAATGAATTGAACACTACGGTCACAGAAGTTGCATTCCCCATCGAATAATAATATTGGACCCATTTTAAAACCACCTTATAAGGATGTATTATGTTTATAATATTGTCCTTTTTCCACATATGTTTTACGAACACGTTCCATCTCTAGATAATCTTCGTCGTTGAGCTCACGAACTACCTTGGCTGGTCTTCCCAATGCGAGCGTGCGTGGTGGTATTTTTTTACCTGGTGGGACAAGACTTCCTGCTCCTAGAAAGGCATGTTCACCAATCTCGGCACCATCCAGAACAAGAGATCCCATACCAATTAGAGCGTTTTTACGAACAACTGCAGAATGAAGGGTTACCTGATGCCCAATTGTAACATCGTCTTCAATTATAACTGTATTATTCGGGCTTTGATGAACCATTGAAAGATCCTGTATACTAACCCTATTACCTATTCTTGTGGGGGCGACGTCTCCCCGGATGACAGTTTTAAACCAAATACTCGTTTCTTTACCAATTGTAACGTCACCAGTAATTAAAGCATCTTTTGCAACAAAAGCCGATTCGTGAATTGTTGGTGTTATATTTTTGTAGTGGTGTATCATTTGTGTCCTCCTAAAAGTTTAGTGTATAAGTAGTATAACAAATATTTTTAATTGGGAAGGAGGAAATGGTTTGTCGTATCGTGTCCCGAGGTCATCATTGGTATTAATGGGTAAAGTTTATGTGAAAATTCTCCCGCAGGTACATAAAGAACTGACATATTGGAAAGACCGTGCTGAGCAGATACCTAACGGTGAATTACGTATGCAAGCACTAGCAAGTATTTCCTCCAAACGATTTCACTGTCAAGGTGGGGGAGTATATGCCATTTTGGCTGGCGACAAGTGGAAAGATGCAATTCGGTTTATCGTGGCTTATCAGACCATCAGTGATTATTTAGACAACCTTTGTGATCGAAGTACATCTCTTGATCCTGCTGACTTCCGCTTAATGCACCAATCAATGATCGATGCATTAACCCCTGGAAATCCGGTAGGGAATTACTACAAATTACGAGACGATCGGAATGATGGTGGTTATTTAAATGATCTTGTTAAAACATGTCAACAGATAGTGTACAAATGCCGGGATTATGAAGATATTCAGGATGTTTTAGTATATTTATGCAGTCTCTATGGTGATCTGCAAGTACATAAGCATGTAACAGAGGAGGAAAGAATCCCAAGGCTGACCTCATGGTTTAACAAAAACAAACATGAAGCCCCAGAGTTGAGATGGTATGAATTTTCTGCGGCAGCTGGTTCAACACTTGGGATTTTTTGTTTAGTTTCCTATTCATTAGCAGGGAAGATGTCAGAAGAAATGGGCTCGGCTATATACCATGGATATTTCCCATATATGCAGGGACTACATATTTTACTGGATTATTATATTGACCAACAAGAAGACCAAACAGAAGCAGATTTAAACTTTTGCTCATTTTATGTTAATCAATCAGAAATGAAGGAACGATTACGTTTCTTTATTAAGGAAACACGTCAGTATGTGAGGCAGTTACCTGATCATATGTTTCACCAGATGGTGCAGAATGGCTTAGTTGGATTATATTTAGGTGATAGAAAAGTTCATGGTTTGATCGGCGGTAGAAGTATGAGGAAAAAACTGCTTGGTGCATGCGGTCGACAAGCGAAATTTTTCCATTGGAATACCCGGATGTATTACAAGCTAACTGAGAATAAAAAACAACCTGAGTAATTAAACTCAGGTTGTTGAATCTAAGCGATTTTTTATAAAACTTTACTTAAAAATGCTTGGGTACGTTCATGTTGTGGGTTGCTGAATAATTCTTCTGGTACGTTTTGTTCTACTATTAAGCCTTCATCAATATACAAAACCCGATCTCCAACCTCTCGTGCAAATCCCATTTCATGTGTTACAACTACCATTGTCATTCCTTCAATAGCCAACTGTTTCATAACCTCCAGGACGTCTCCAACCATTTCTGGATCCAGTGCGGAGGTTGGCTCGTCGAACAACATAATTTTAGGGTCCATCGCAAGCGCTCTTGCGATGGCGACACGCTGTTTTTGACCACCTGATAAAGAACCAGGATAGCTGTCAGCTTTATCGCTTAAGCCAACTTTAGCTAAAAGTACTTTAGCTTTCTTCACTGCTTCTAATTTTGAAGTACCGCGTGTTTTCATAGGGGCAAGCGTAATATTTTCCAATACCGTTTTATGTGGAAAAAGATTAAACTGTTGGAAAACCATTCCTACTTCTTCACGAACCTTATTAATATTAACACTGTCATCCGTAATATCATTACCATCAATAACAACCTGACCATCAGTTATTTCCTCCAGGCGATTTAAGCAGCGCAGAAAAGTACTTTTACCTGATCCTGATGCGCCAATAACACAAACTACTTCTTTTTCCTCAACGGAAACACTAATATCTTTTAACACTTCAAGACTTCCGAAAGACTTTTTTAGGTTTTTTACCTCAATCATTGTCATCGTAATTCAAATCTCCTTTCAAGATAACTAGAGAGTAGGGATAATAGATAAATAACAATGAAATACATAACCCCAACCGCTATCCATATGCTAAAGGCTTCAAATGTTCGAGCAATTACTACCTGTCCTTTTTGGGTTAAGTCGGCAATGCCGATAACAGAGAGTAAGGAGGTATCCTTAAGGCTTATTATCCCTTGGTTAGTGAAAGTTGGAAGCATTCGCCTAAATGCTTGAGGTAGTATGATATGGCGCATGTTCTGCGTGTTTGTTAACCCTAGTGAACGGGCAGCTTCCGTCTGTCCTTTGTCCATAGATTGGATACCAGCACGGATGATTTCCGCAAAATATGCAGCAGCGTTGATTGCAACTGTAATAATACCCGCAGTTGTACGATCTAGGGAAATAAATTCTAACGAGTTAAGCCCGTAATAGAAAAAGAATAACTGAACCAGTATTGGGGTGCCACGAATTGCATCGATAAATATTTTGGCAATCCAATTTAGGATCGTCCATGGGGATAATCGCATTAACGCCATTATTAAGCCAAATATAAATCCTAAGATTATTGCTATAATAAATATGTACAGGGTTACTTTTAGACCTTCCCATAAATATGGGAGGGATTCAATGATGATTTCCATTTACTTCAATCCCATCTAATTAAAATGGCACGCTTTAAAAGCGCGCCCTAATAAAATTTTATTAATTACTCTCCAAGATACGTATTAAGTATCTCATCATATTCGCCGCTTTCTTTGAGAGCAGCTAATCCATCATTTATTTTCTTAAGAAGCTCGGCATTTTCGCCTTTAAGTACAGCGATACCATAATTGTCTCCGTTTAAGCGATCTCCTACAACTTGTAATTCAAGGTCACTTTCGGCAATTGCATAAGAAATGACCGGGTAATCTTCAATAAGTGCATCAGCTGTTCCATTTGCAACTTCTTGGAACATGGAAGTACTATCGGGTACCTGTACGATTTCGTATCCGTATTTTCCCTTATTTTCTTCTGCAAAATCGGCACCAGTTGTTCCTTTTTTAACTGCAACAGTTTTTCCTTTTAAATCTTCCAGGCTAGCAATATTTGAATTACCATCTGCAACAACTAAAGACAGACCTGCCTCGAAATAAGGATCTGAGAAGTCAACAATCTTTTTGCGATCATCTGTAATACTCATTCCTGCTATTGCGATATCTAATTGACCTGCTTGCATTGCAGGAATAATACCACCGAAATCCATTGGCTCCAGTTCAATTTTAAAACCCTGATCTTCGGCAATTGCATTAATTAAATCAACGTCAATTCCCTTGTAAACGTCACCCTCCTGAAACTCGAAAGGTGGATAAGTTGTATCAATACCTACCTTATATACTTTTTCATCTCCATCTCCGCCTGATGCATTACCTTCATCTGTGTCACTTGACCCACATGCCGCCAATACAAACATTAAAGCGAATAATAGACTAAATAAACCTATCTTCTTCATTGAATTGCCCCCTAATCCTATTTATAAACGCTATCTGTATTCTATAAAAGGGTAGCAGACATGTCAAGAAGAATCAAAATATTAAAACAGGATTCTAACTATTCAAGTTTATGGGTGCAAAATGACTAATTAGAACAAAAGTTGACAAAACAAAGAGTCCTACTGTTTTTGTAACAATAGGACTCTTTGTTTGTTATTTAGTTTTCTTCTCAATCCCTATAATAAATGGGGGACTATTTTTCTGATTGATAAATCCATAATACAGAACACTATATTGCTTTTGATCTAATTGATGTACATATTCCATGATGTTTCGTTTCTCTGTATCGCCACCCGCGTGTCCATGATACACCACGAGCACCACGACCCCGTTTTCCTTTAAATGGGTTAAAATCCCTTCAATAGCAAGGATTGTAGTTTCACTCTTCGTAACAATTCCCTTATCACTTCCTGGGAGATACCCAAGATTAAATACTGCACCGCCAAGAGATGTTAACTGATCAACAGTCAGATGATGAATTGCATTACTGTGGCTATCTTTTATAATAGTTGCATTGGTTACCTTGTTTCGTGCAAGCTCTTGCTGCGTATGCTGAATGGCTTGATCTTGAATATCAAATCCAAATACATGACCATTTTCTCCGACAACTTTACTTAAAAACACGGTATCATGTCCGTTGCCACAAGTTGCATCGATTACTGTTTCACCTTTATTGACTGCTTCTTCTATTAAGTGATGGGAAAATTGCAGAATCCCTTTTATCATATACATACATCCTTAAATTCTATTTTGTAGTATATTATTTTACCATGAACCCCATAATATAGGAAAG